>JAUWNN010000001.1 GCA_030612625.1 Caldifarciminota bacterium | reverse complement strand
AAGCTGAAATCCGAACTGAAATCGAGAGCCACCTCCCCAGTGACCTCCCAGCAGCTCTGGAGCAGCTCGGTCCGCTGCTGACTCCGCAGCCCACTCCGCAGCGGGCTCGGCTCAATAAGGGGCGACCAGGTTTGTCCTGGTCTTGGTATCTGTTGGCGACCTACCGCCAGGCTTGCCCAATCCACGCACAACGCATTACGCGTCCTGTGGTGAGATTCCTATATCGGTTTTCGGACGAATTGATTCCGGTTGACAGGCAACATGGAATCAATACACTGCAGGAGATATGGATTCCGGGAAAGGAAAGGAACAAGGCCGGATAGGGCAGCGCATCAGATACTGCCCGGTACGAACGAGTCAGGTAATGCCGGTTGCGCTATCGAGGGCAACGGAAGGAGGTTGGAATTTCTGAAAAAGAGAACCCGAATGCAGGCACGATTTCCAGTCGTGCAGAGTCAGTAGAGCGTGCCCGCAAGGGCACAAAGAAAAAGGAGACCAGAATGAAAAGGGCAAGCGTTTCGCTCCCCGGCACTCCACTTGCGGTCAGGCATCTGGCCGTAGTCGCATTGGCAGTCATACTCACATCAGCAGTCTGCCTGGTCGGATGCGGGTCCGAATCCGGCGGCGGCGGCGGCGGACTACTCGGCAAACTCCCTTCGATAGCCAAGAAAACCATGCAACAAATGGAGGGGGCGCAGAAAGCCATGGAAAAGGCCGAGCAGAAGATGGATGTGAATGCCTACGGCAAAGCAGAAGAGAAAGTGAAGGAGATTGAAAAGAAGGCCGAAGCTGAGGCTAAGTCAGCTATCGAAGCGACTAAGGGCATAGAAATCCCCTTTGAGCAGGAAGCAGACAAAGACAAGTTCCTCATCAAGAACATCAAAGTAACAGGGGCAAATTTCTGGGATGATGGATCGCGTATGGATATCGAAGCGACATTTGAAGCGGTCGCAGATAACAAGCGCGGCACCCTGTTTGCCTATTTGCGCTTTATCGACAAAGATGGCAAAGAGATTGAAGGATGGGCTATCTTGATGACTATGGCTTCACGTAACAAGCCTATCAAGAGCGGAGAGACCTACACAATGAAGGGGTCGTATGATGGTATTGAAAGGCTTGCCAATGTGGGGAAAGTAGTAGCCAAGACAAGAGAGGAATGGGACAGCAAGAAAAGCGAGTGAGCTGATTCTATAGTCAGCTTATCTCTACATTACGTCTCTGCCGGTCAGTCCGCTAAGTTCAATCGCAACCCGGCAGCCGGAAAATGTCAGAAAAGGATTAACGTCACTGATATGCGCAGCGAAACCAGAAGGCTGCTGCTTGCGAGGTAGGCAGGTTCCTGCAGGAAAGAGGAAGTCGATATGAAGCGACGATTCGGCGCAGTGCTTGTTCTGGGATTGCTCGTTGTAGCGACCAGCCTGCTTGCCCAGGCTCCTGACACAGTCTGGACAAGAACATATGGAGGGCCGCGCGGTGATGCAGGCCGGTCGGTTCAGCAGACTTCTGATTCCGGGTATATCGTTTCTGGTAACACCTTTTCTTTCGGTGCAGGCGCATCAGACCTCTATCTCCTCAAAACTGACGTTTGGGGAGACACCAGTTGGACACTGATACTGGGCGGGGAAGGGCATGAACACGGTGCCTCAGTCCGGCAGACCTTTGACCAAGGCTACATTGTCGCAGGATACACTCAGTTGCCGAGCGGCTGCCATGTTTACATGGTCAAGGCAAGTGGAAATGGCGATACAACCTGGACAAGGACGCACGGAATAGGCAACATCCATTCGATTCAACAGACCACTGATTCCGGATACATCATGGTGGGAGCATCCTACGACCATCTGGAGGATATGTTGCTCATGAAGACCGATGTCAATGGTGATGTCCAGTGGACAAAGACGTACTTCGGAGCAGGGAGCGATGTTGGCAATTGGGTCGAGCAGACCCTTGACCGTGGATACATCATTACCGGCTGGACTGGTTCATTCGGTGCTGGAGGCTACGATGTCTGGCTCATAAAGACTGACGCAGGAGGAGATAGCATTTGGTCCAGGACTTACGGCGGGACTGGCTACGACTATGGGTTCTGTGTCAAACAGACCGCTGATTCCGGTTACATCATTGCCGGATTCACAACTTCGTTCGGTGCCGGTGGTCGAGACCTCTATCTTATCAAGACCGACCCAGATGGAGATACCGTCTGGACAAGGACTTATGGTCAGTCGTATGACGACCAAGGTTGGGGGGTTGAACAGACTTCTGACCTCGGATATGTTGTTGTCGGACACTTCGGGTGGTTCTCGCCAAGCCGTGCTGACCTGTGGCTCCTGAAGACCAGTGAAAATGGAGATACCGTTTGGACAAGGACCTACGGCGGGCCGGGCGAAGACGAAATCGGCTATGCGGTTCAGCAAACCGTTGACCAGGGGTACATTGTGACCGGATGGACGGCTGCCTTCGGGGCGGGCGGCGCTGACCTCTGGCTGCTCAAGCTTGAACCCGATGTCAAGATTGCAGAACAGGAATCTGCCGAGAAAGTTCACCTTATGCGTCAGATTGAACCGAACCCGTTCACGCACAGAACCCGTATCCAATACCGACTGCCCAGAAGTGGCAATGTGAATATAACGGTCTACAACCTGCTTGGCGAAGAAGTGCGGCCATTGGTCAGCGGCAGGCAGGAATCCGGCAGACATACGATAGCCTGGGACGGAAAGGACAACTTCAAAGCAAGAGTGCCGACTGGCCCATACTTCCTGAGGTTCCTCGCGGCCGGGCAGAGCGAAACCAGAAGGCTGCTGCTGGTCAGGTAGAACCGGAGCACTCGTCCGGTCTGAGTCCGGCTTCACTCCTCTGCTTTCTGTTCTCCCACTTCTGCATTCTGCCTTCGGCCTGTGGGAGAGGCTTCCCAGCCTCGACCAAATCGCGACAAGGATGTCGCTCCCACAGCCGACTCTGCTTGACAACCCGGCTGATTCGGCTACTACTATCCTGATGCCTGAGAAACCCAAAGTCCCTCCCGGCCTGGAACTGAGACGCACCCTGGCCGGACACAAGGCTGAGATTGCCGGCCTTGCCTGGGCTCCTGACGGCAAACTCCTGGCGTCCGGTTCTGTTGACAACACAGTCCGTATCTGGGCCCCTGAAATCGGGAAACAGGTCCGGGTGCTCAAAGGACATTACGGCATAGTCTGGGGCCTTGCCTGGTCCCCTGACTCCAAACTCCTGGCATCCTGTTCTGGAGACCGCACAGTCCGTATCTGGAACCCTGAAACCGGAAAAGAGCTCCGGGTGCTCAAAGGACATGGCAGCCTAGTCCTTGGCGTTGCTTGGTCTGCTGACGGCAAAAGCCTGGCATCCTGTTCCCCTGACCAGACAGTACGGGTCTGGAGTCCTGAAACCGGAAAGCAGACTGTGCTCGAAGGCCATACCGAACCAGTTCTCAGTCTTTCCTTTTCTTCAGACAGCAGCCTGCTCTGCTCAAAGGCTCGGAACGAAGTCCGGGTCTGGCGCATTGACACCTTTGAGACTGTCGCGGTCCTGAACGAACCTGGCTTGGAGTACTGGACAGCTCGGGGTATTGCTTTTCATCCCAGTCAACCGGTCCTTGCCCTGACCGGAGAAAAAGACACGGTCATCCGCATCTGGGACCTGGACATCCAAGCCCTGCTTGGGAGGAAACCCGAGGTCAGAACCGGCCGATACCGGAACGCGAAAGTCGTGCTGGTCGGCGACACCGGGGTGGGCAAGACCGGGCTTGGGCTTGTGCTGACCCGCGAGAAGTTCAGGCCGACCGAATCAACCCACAGCCGGCATGTATGGAAGTTCGACACCCAAGTAATCAAGCTTGACCACAAGCGCAAAGAGACCCGGGAAACCCTGCTCTGGGACCTGGCAGGCCAGGCCGGATACCGGCTGATTCTTCAGTTGTCCTTGAACGAAGTCGCGGTCGCCCTGGTTCTCTTTGATGCCCGGAGCGAAACCGACCCATTTGCGGGCGTGCATCACTGGGACCGGGCTTTGCGCACCGCGGCCCGTGCCCAGCAAGGCTCAGGCATACGGATGAAGAAGTTCCTGGTCGCGGCCAGGACCGACCGGGGCGGGCCGCCGGTGAGCAAACCCAGAATCGAGGCACTGACAAAGGAGCTTGGGTTCGACCGCTATTTTGAGACCAGCGCCAGAGAAGGCTGGGACATCCCAGAGCTTGCCCAGGCAATCAAGCAGGCAATAGACTGGGAAGCTCTGCCCGAAGTAAGCTCGACCGAGCTTTTCCAGCAAATCAAGCGGTTCCTGGTCTCGGAAAAAGAAGCCGGACGCCTGCTTTCCACTGAAGACGACCTTTATCGGGCGTTGCTCAGGACCGGGGATGCGCCGGAAAAGACCCCTGAACTCCGAGCTCAGTTTGCAACCTGCATCACCCTGGTCGAATCACGGGGCCTGGTGCGCAGGCTGAGTTTCGGGAACCTTGTCCTGCTCCAGCCTGAGCTTCTGGATGCTTATGCTTCGGCAATGGTCAATGCCGCAAGGAAAGAAGCCCATGGGCTTGGCTCCATACCTGAGCCTGATGCGCTTGCAGGCCGGTTCAAGATGTCGAAAGATGAGCGGGTCAAGGACAAGAAACAGGAAGAGCTGCTGCTCATTGCAATGGTTGAGGAGCTTCTGCGTTATGAAATCGCGCTCAGAGAACGGGACGACCTCGGGCCCCACCTGGTGTTCCCTTCCCAGTTCACGCGCGAGAACCCGGACATACCTGACCCTCCTGGCAAGGCCGTGGCTTACGGATTCCAGGGCCCGGTTCTGAACCTGTATGCCACCTTAGCGGTCAGGCTCTGGCACAGCGGGATGTTCAAAGACCAGGAGCTTTGGAAGAACGCGGTCGTTTACAAGACCAGGGCACGCGGCGAATGCGGCATGTTCCTCAAGCAAATCGAAGAAGGCAAAGCAGAGTTGACCCTGTTCTACAGCGAGGAAACAGGCCCGGATACCAGGCTTTTGTTCGAGGATTACATTGCCGCGCATCTCCAGCGCCGGGCTTTGCCTGAAACAATCTACCGCCGCAGAATCATCGTATGTCAAGGCTGCGGGTTTGTGGTGTCCGACCAGTTGCTCCGGCTCAGGCAGGAGCGCGGACTCGACTCGCTCATTTGCCCGTCCTGCGACACCCGCATCTCGCTGGTCGAAGCGGTGGCGGTAGCTGTCGAAGCTGTAACAGTATCTGAACTGGACAAGGAAGCAGACGTCAGACGGGAAAAGGAAGCCGCGGTCTCAGTTATCGAAGGCAAGAGAAAGACCGGGGACTTCGACGTGTTCCTCTGCCACAACAGCAAAGACAAACCCGCGGTCAAGGAGATTGCCAAGAAGCTAATCGAGCACGGAATCCTGCCCTGGCTGGATGAATGGGAACTCAGGCCCGGCGATGTGTGGATTAAAGAGCTCGACCGCATTATCAAACTCGTGAAGACTGCGGCAGTGTTCGTCGGCCCGAACTTCACCGGCAGATGGGAACGACTCGAGAGTCGCGCCCTGCTTCGGCGTTTCGTCGACGCAGGACTCCGCGTCATTCCTGTGGTTCTGCAAGGAGCCGAAGAGGAACCAGACTGGTCCATATTCCTTGAGGACTTTCACCGGGTAGACTTCCGCAAGCAAGAACCGGACCCATTGAATCAGCTCATCTACGGCATCACAGGCGACCGAACCGAAATCCCCGGGCTCAAGCACCCACGGTAATACGCTCAACGCATCACGCTTGACCCTTGAGGAATGCTCCTGTTATCAGGTTCAGAACGTACTTCCGAAGCTGAGCCGGATTCTGACTTCGGGGCTGAGCTGGAAGCTAAATCCGAGGCTGAGCCCGGAGCTGAATCTGGAGTTGAACTCGGAGCTGAACCGGGTTCTGACTTCGGAAATGAAGCCCGGGCTGAAACCGAGAATGAACCCGATTCTGAACTGCCGAATGACCAGGCATCTGAAATCCCGGCTGATACCCGAAGTGACATCCGTTTTGAGCCGGAAGCTGAGCCGGATTCTGACTTCGGTCCTGAGCCCTGAGATGAAATCCGGGTTGAGATGGGAAGTCACCTGGGGAGTGACCCCCCCTGGCGACTTTCTGAAGCACCCTGAGATTCTATTTCTGAGGTAAGTTCCCAAGCCACAAGCGATTAGCCAAAGCACCGACAGGATTGCGGGCGTCTTGGAACAAGAAGGTAATCACGACAAAGGACGCAGACAAAGGGTACTGAACTGAGGACCCGGCAGATTCCTGCCAGTCTGTGGGTTTTGTGTCTCATTCCATGACAATCTCCTGATACCTGCATTGCAGGATGAGACAGCCCGTAAGTATCGCTGTCAAATGGGCTTAGCGGTCTATGTTTGTTTCCAGCCGCAAACCATTGTCTCATTACACGAGAAACCAATCGGATATATCAACTTGGCCACCTCTGTAACTTCCTGAAAAGGCATCAGTTACCAAAAAGGGCTTTTCAGGCACAGTCGCTGCTCTTATCAAGGCGTGTGCAACAGAAGCCAGGCGAAAAAAGGAGGAAGCTATGATAGCCACACGTCTCGGTAAGGCCCTCTACTTTCTGGCAGCAGGTAGCCTTGTCGTGCTTGCCCTTGTGCTGTTGCGGGTGCATCGGGTTGAGGCTGTAACCGTAGGCCCGAGGGTGGACCTGAAAGAAGCAGGCGAGACCTACCAGCAGCGGATGAAGGCAACCAACAGGCTGCTCAAGACCGAGAAGCTAGAATTCAGCCTGAAATGAAACAGGCCAGAGAAAACCCGCGTCCGGGGCCCGGGGTCAGTTCATAGGACCCCGGGTCCGGCCGCAAGAACGGCAGGGCCGGGAAAGGAGTTCCAGGATTCCAGAAAAAGGATTCTAGGGTTCCAGGGTTCCAGGGTTCCAGGATTCTAGACTTGAACCCTTGGCCCCTTGAACCCTCTTCTGTTCATCTTTCGGGGATTGGACGGCGCTGAGCCCGAGGTCGGATAAAAATGGGAATTCCTTTTCATTTCGAAGTCTGCCGCGCAGCGGCATCCTTCTTTCGTGGCCAATCCTATATCGGTTTTCGGGATACGTAATAAGCTTGACACCGGTATTGGATTTCCTATACTTGGGCACAGTAAGACACAAGCTGAACAACGTGGTTTGATCTTTCGTTCCCTCGGAGAAGTCTTGAAGACCTAATTGAAGACTGAACAGTTGCTATAGCACACAGTTGTCGCAATCCACGCCGAAGGGACCGGCGAGAAACAATCCCTAAAGGAGCGTATATGACTCAGGAAGAACTGAAGGACAAGACAATCGCCGAGCTTTACGATGTAGCCCAGTCACTGGGGATACCTGATTACCGTGAAAAAAGAAAGCAGGGCGTGATTATGGCGATTCTTAAAGCCGAAGCAAAGAAGACGCAAGGCGCTGCCGAAGGTATCAACGTCACTGGGGTCCTGGAAATCCTGGAAGAAGGCTTCGGCTTTCTCCGCTCGTCTGACTACAGCTACCTTCCTTCTTCGGACGATGTCTATGTTTCACCTTCCCAGATAAAGAAATTCAGACTCAAGACCGGCGACACTATCGCCGGCTCGGCCCGGCCTCCGAAGAACACCGAACGCTACTTCGCCCTGCTCAGAATAGACACTGTCAACACCGCCCCGCTCGAAGAAGTCAGAAACCGGGTCCCATTCGATGCCCTGACTCCACTCTACCCCGAAGAACGTATCGGGCTCGAAGTCGAAAAGGAAAATGACTTCTCGAAAAGGGTATTCGACCTGTTCGTGCCGATCGGCAAGGGACAGCGTGGCCTGATCGTTTCTCCTCCTCGTGCCGGCAAGACCATCCTGCTTCAGAAAATCGCCAACAGCATTACAACCAATCACCCCGAAATAACCCTCATTATCCTGCTCATTGATGAGCGCCCTGAAGAGGTAACCGACATGGAGCGGTCGGTCAAGGCCGAAGTGATAAGCTCGACCTTTGACGAAATACCGGAAAGGCACGTCCAGGTGGCCAAGATGGTGCTGGAAAAAGCGAAGCGACTGACCGAGCAGAAGTACGATGTAGTAATCCTCCTCGACTCGATAACCCGGCTGTCAAGAGCCCACAACCTCGTGGTGCCGCACTCCGGTCGCACCCTTTCCGGCGGTCTTGACTCAAATGCGCTGCAGAAGCCGAAGAAGTTCTTCGGTGCGGCCCGCAACATCGAAGAAGGCGGCAGCCTGACCATTATCGCCACCGCGCTCGTCGACACCGGCTCCCGGATGGATGAAGTGATTTTCGAGGAGTTCAAAGGCACCGGCAACCTGGAACTGATTCTGGACCGCAAACTGGCTGACCGCCGCATCTTCCCGTCCATAGACATGCAGCGTTCCGGTACCCGCAAGGAAGAACTGCTGCTGTCCGAGTTCGAGCTCAACCGGATCTGGGTGATGCGCAAGCTTCTGGCCGAACTCAACCCGGTCGAAATGATGGAGTTCGTGCTTGACAAGATGCGGCTTACTCGTAACAATAAGGAGTTCCTGGATTCGATGAGCGAAAGATAGTATGAAAAAGAAGATACACCCGAAGTATGTAGACTGCGTCATAACCTGCGCCTGTGGCAACGTAGTCAAGACCCGTTCAACCAAACCGAAGATGACCGCTGACATATGCTCGGCATGTCACCCGTTCTTCACCGGCAAGCAGAAACTGTTGGATGCGGCAGGTCGGGTTGAGAAGTTCCGCCGCAAGTACGGCGAGACAACACCAACCAAGAAAAGGGTTCAAGGGGCCAAGGGGCCAAGGGTCCAAGTGGACGGCAAAAAGAAGAGTTCAAGGGCCAAGGATTCGAGTCCTGGAACCCTAAAACCCTAGACCCCTTTCTATGTCCGAGCAGCTAGACGCCCTGGCCGCCCGTCTGCACGGGCTCCGGGAGTTCCTTTGACCTGACCGGACGCCAGGCCGAACTGAAAAAACTCACTACCGAAAGCTCCAACCCGAAGTTCTGGAATGACTCAGCCCGGGCTCAGGAGGTGATGCGGCGCATCACCGCGCTTCAGGACATTGTGGACCGCGTGGCCCGGCTTGAAAAAGAATTCCAGGACGCATCGGAAATGGAACAGTTGTTCCAGAAAGACGAATCGGTCACAAAAGAGCTGAATGACCACTTCGCCCAAATCCAACAGGAGTTGCAGGCGCTCGAAGAACGGGGAATGTTCAACTCTCCTGAGGACACCCGGGCCGCGATTCTTTCCATCCACCCCGGGGCAGGAGGCACTGAATCGTGCGACTGGGCCGAGATGCTGTTGCGGATGTACACACGGTATATCGAAAACCAGGGACTCAGCTATCGGATGCTTGACTTCCAGCCCAATGAAGAAGCCGGTATCAAGGACACCACCCTCGAGGTGACCGGCACCAATACTTACGGCCTTCTTAAGTCCGAGGCCGGTGTCCACCGGCTGGTCCGCATCTCACCCTTTGACACCAACCAGCGCCGCCACACCAGTTTCGCCGCGGTCTCGGTCTATCCCGCGGTCGAGGAAATCGAAGTCCAAATCGACCCAAACGACCTCAAAGTGGACACTTTTCGCGCCGGGGGACATGGCGGCCAGAACGTCAACAAAGTGAGTTCCGCGGTCCGAATAACCCACATCCCCACCGGCATTGCGGTCAGTTGCCAGAACGAGCGCTCCCAGTTCCAGAACAAGCAGAACGGGCTTAGAATCCTGCGCGCCCGGCTCTACAATTTCTACAAGCTTCAGCAGGACGAAAAACGGAAGAAACTGGATGCGGCAAAGACCGACATCGCTTGGGGCCACCAGATACGCTCCTATGTATTCTTCCCGTACCAACTGGTGAAGGACCACCGCACCGGTGTTGAAACCCATGACCTCGAAGGTGTGATGAACGGCAGAATCGAGCGGTTTGTCCACGCCTTTCTCACCCGACCCGGCTCAGGGCCCGATTCAATTAGCTCTTGACAAACGGCTGGCAGGGAGTATTAGAAGGATGCTGCAAAGCGGCAGGCAAAGAAAGGGTTCCAGGACTTGAACCCTCGAACCCTTGGCCCCTTGAACCCTTTTTGTAACAGGAGGTAAAGTGAAGGTATCTATCGACAAAGAGTTGTGCACCGGCTGCGAGCTGTGTGTCACCACCTGCCCGGACCTTTTCGAGATGGAAGACGACACCGCCAAACTCAAGGTGGATGTCATCCCAGAAGGTGCGGAAGAGTGCGCGCGCCAAGCGGCCGAAGACTGCCCGACTGAAGCAATTAAGACGGAAGACTAATAGAAAAAGGGTTCCAGGGTTCTAGGGTTCCAGGGTTGAACCCTTGGCCCCTTGAATCCTTCTGTTTGTCCGACCCAGCGCCAGGTCGACTTCCTTACGCACCCGGCCCAGAACCGGCCGGAATCCGCGCACAACCATCCGGCGCTTGCCATCATGCGCCTCGTCCTTCACAACCCGACCCGAGCTGCGGACCAGGCTGACCAAGTCCCATTTCGACTCAGGGATAGTGAAACTCCGGCTTACCATCTGGCGCTCAACAAGACGCTGCATCATCGACTTCAGTTGCTCGACCCCGGCCCCGGTCTTCCCGGACACGAATACCGCGTTGCTGTATCCGCGCCGCAATCTTCCCAGCACCGCTTCATCAAACACCTTGTCAATCTTGGAGAAAACAAGAAACACCGGCTTGTCCTGTGCTCCCACCTGTTCCAGAGTGTCATTGACAGCGTCTATCCTCCGGTCAACCTGGCTGTCAATGGCATCGGCCACATGCAGCAACAAGTCCGCATCCCGCACTTCGGAAAGCGTTGCACGGAAACTGGCGACCAGTTGAACCGGCAGGCTCCGAATGAACCCGACTGTATCGGTAAGGACCAACCGGATGTGCCGGCTCAGGTCCAGCGCCTTGGTGTTGGGGTCAAGCGTGACGAAAAGCTGGTCCGACACTCTGACCCGGGCCTGGGTGAGCCGATTGAACAAAGTTGACTTGCCCGCATTCGTGTATCCGACCAGCACCACCTGGAAAAGACCGGTCCGCCGCCGCCGCTGGGTTAACCTTTCCCGGTCAATGCGGGTCAAACCTCGACGCAGCGTCACAATCCGCTGCTGAATCCTGCGCCGGTCAACTTCGAGCTGGGTCTCACCCGGTCCCCTGGTTCCGATGCCTCCGCCCAGCCGGGACATCTCTATGCCCAGACCGGTGAGCCGGCTCTGCCGGTATTCCAGTTGGGCCAGTTCCACCTGTATTTTCGCTTCAGCGGTGCGGGCATGAAGAGCGAAAATGTCCAGAATCAAGGCGGCTCGGTCAATGACCCTGACACCGATGCTTTCTTCAAGATTGCGCAACTGAGTCGGGCTCAACTCGTCATCGAATATGAGCAAGTCTATCTTATGTTCCTGGCACATCAGGCCCAGCCGGACAACCATCCCCTTGCCCACCAGAGTCGCCGGGTTCGGTTTCTGCCGCACCTGCACCAGTTGCTCGACAACACTGCCGCCCGCAGTCTGGACAAGGGCCGCCAGCTCATCGAGTGAATCCGCCTTGGCCCACCGCGACCGGCTGGAATCAGCAACCCCGACAAGAAGAACCCGGGAACTCATTTCGACCTCCTGTTGCCTGCGGCGGGCAAAGAAATGGAACTCCTCATTTCCTTCCGGGCTGGTGCGAAGCACTATTCCGCTGGCGCAGAACATGGACCAGACGGTGAATAACAGTCCCCAGGCTGCCTGCCGCTATTACTGCCAGAGCTATCGGCATGTAGGTCCGGCCCAGCACGAACGCGCCCGCCAGAAGAACCAGAACCCTGACCGGCCGCTCAAACCAGCCCACCTGGCAGTCGAATCCGACCCCTTCGGCTCGGGCTCGGGCATAGCTGACAAGCATGGAGAATACAAGTGCCGCCACCGCAATCAGACCGTACAAAGGATTGACTGCCTGGTAATACCAGTAGATACCGCCCAGCACAACCGCCTCGCTGACTCTGTCAACCAGTGAATCCAGGAACGCGCCGATTGCGCTTTTCCGACCGGTAGCTCTGGACAGTTCACCGTCAATGGTGTCGCACAATCCCACAAGCGCAACCAGCACTCCACCCCATACGAACCAACCCAAGGCAAAAAGATATGCGGCACCGATGCTCAACGGTATGGCTGCCACGGTCACCGCGGTCGGTGACACCCGGCAAGCTGCAAGAAGACCGACAAGCGGACTCAGCAGCCGCCGTCCCTTGCGCTTAGTCTGTTCCTTCATCCCCTGCCACAACTACAACCAGTTCACCTTTCAAGCGGCGTTTTTCCAATCCGGCCAGCACTTCGCTTATCTTGCCCCGAATCACCTCTTCGTGCATCTTTGTGAGCTCCCGACCAACCACCACATTCCGGTCACCCCATAGCTCGACCATTGCGGAAAGCAGCCGGGTCGCCCTTCCTGCCGATTCATAGAATACCATCGTCCGTGTCTCTGCTTTGAGAGCGGCAAGCCGCTTGAGACGACGGCCCTCACGCTTTGGCAGGAAACCCTCAAAAGCAAACCGGTCGGTTGGCAAGCCGGAAACCACCAGCGCAGTCAGTATCGCCGAGGCACCGGGAACCGGCACCACCCGATATCCACGTTCTACCGCTGCCCGAATCAGGTAAAAGCCGGGGTCAGAAATCCCGGGTGTACCAGCGTCGGTTACCAGCGCCACTCGCTTGCCGTTCTTGAGCATCTCCAGAATCTCCGGGGTCCGGCGTAGCTTGTTGTGTTCGTGAAAGGACAGAAGATGATTCCGGATGGCGAAATGCTGCAGCAGGAGTCCGGTCCGCCTTGTGTCTTCACACGCGACGATATCGACCTGAGTGAGCACTTCCACCGACCTGAAAGTCATATCACCAAGATTGCCAATCGGGGTGGACACGACATACAGGCCGGACTTCGGCACCGACTCTGTGACTACGGCTTTGGTCTCTTGTCGAGTCAGGAAAAACTCCTACAAGTCGAAGAACTCAACCATGCCGGTGTCGGTATCCAGCAGCGCCACAGTCCCGAAAACCGATATACGTTTGGCCACGAAATCACGAAATCCACGAAAGACGGAACCTCCCGGATCCAGAACTTGTAAGGGTGACACCCTGCGCAGTAGGGGTGACACCCTTGCGCTGCGCAGGGTGTCACCCTATCTCCGTTTCGTGTTCTTCGTGTCTTCGTGGCTCTATTTCGGTTCTTGGGACAGTGCAGAACCATATCCGGTTTGAGCCGGTTGAACAGTTCCACCGCAACCCTGACTTTGCCAAGGTTGTCATGAGTATCGGAAATCAGCCCCAGCCGGCTCATTTCAGCATATCTTTCAGCGCCTCAAACTTCCTCAACCTCACCGGATGGCGCAGCTTTCTGAGGGCCTTGGCCTCGATCTGGCGCACCCGCTCGCGGGTGATATTAAAAATCTGCCCCACTTCTTCCAGGGTCCGCGGACAGCCGTCTCCCAGTCCAAAACGCAGCCGAAGCACCTTTTCCTCCCGCCTGGAAAGCACCTTCAAGGCATCTTCCAGCTTCTCGCCCAAAAGCGATATGCCGGCCCCATGAGACGGCGAGGCGGTCTTCTCATCACAGATGAAGTCGCCGATGAAGCTCGACTCGTCATCGTCAACCGGTTTGTCCAGAGACACACCAAACTGGGATATGCGCGTCAATGCCTCGATTTTCTCCTTGGGTGTAGAAAGCCGCTGTGCCAGTTCCGCTACCGTTGCCGCACGTCCGAATTGCTGCATGAATTTCCGCTGCAGCTTCGACACCTTGTTGATAGCGTCGATAATGTGAGCCGGAACCCGAACTGTCCGCGACTGGTCCGCTATCGCCCGCGTTATCGCCTGCTTTATCCACCAAGTTGCATAAGTGGAGAACTTGAACCCCTTGCGGTAGTTGAACTTCTCCACTGCCTTGATCAAACCGACATTCCCCTCTTCAAGGAGGTCGGCGAATTCCAGACCGCGATTGACGTACCGCTTAGCGATAGAAATCACCAGCCTGACATTTCCTTCAATCATCTTGTCCCGGGCTGCCAGTATCCGCCGGTCGCACAACTCCATTTCAACAATCATTCTCTTGATCTCCGCGGTGTTCCCTCCCAGGAAAGCATGGATTTCCCGCAGGTCTCGCCGGAGTTCTTTCACCTCGTCAGTCTTCTCGCGCTCCTCATTTCGTGCCTGCTGCAATTGCTCGGCATAATCCAGCGCCTTTGCCGTCGTCTTCTTGAATCCGCTGAGAAAGCTGTTAACCAGATGATGCTGGAGTGAAAGCTTCTTTATCCACTTGAAGACCTTGTACCGGGATTCCACCAACTGACCCTGAATATCGGAGTCCGACTTCCTCCCTCTCCTGAGTTCCTCAATCCGGTTCGCCTCGCGACGGATCTTCCGGACATGGCTGATGAACTTCTGGCGGTCACGGGAAAGAGCTTTCTGGTCGAACAAACACTCGAACTCAACCCGGGCGATCTGGTCCAGCGACTTGGTTCCTTCTTCAACTCCGCCGCACTCCTCAACCAGCTCCCGTATCATCGCCACCGGCCTGAACAGAAACTGCATGATATTCTCGTAGCCCTCTTCCATCTCCCTGGAGTAGTGAATTTCCTCCTCGCGGGTCAAGAGCGGCAGTTTCGAAAGCTCCCGGAAGTACGATTTGGTCGGGTCTTCCGTGCGCTGAATAGTCGGCTTTGGTCCTTTGCGGAAGATGACCGGTTCCTCCTTGTGCGACTCAGTCACCCGAATCCCCTCGCGAGTCAGCTTCGCAATCAGCTCGTCAAGCCGTTCCGATGACATCAGAACATCATCGGGAAGAAGCTCATCAAGCTCCTCATAGGTTATCCGCTTGTCAGAAGCCGCCTTCTTGTAGACCAATTCCAGCCAGGCCGCGCGCTTCGTCTTGGCCCCGGCTTTCCTTTTCTTCGCCACTCGGGTCGGCTTCTCTTTTGCCTTCAGCCGCTTGCTACCGGATTTCGGCGCAGCAGTTGAAGCCCGTTTGATACTCTTCTTGGCCGTTGTTTTGGATTTCTTCCTGGAACCGGCCTCCTTGCTGACCTTGGAACCAGCAGCAGAACGCCTGGTGCCTTCGCTGGTTTTGACCTTCTTCTTTTTTCTCATCGACGGCTACTCCTTTCTCGGGTGGCCTCTTTCAGAAGCTCACTCCGCTCCCTGATTAGTATCTCAGCCTCGCGCTCATTGCCATCTTGATGAGCCGCGACAATACGCCGGTGCAGCCAGGCCGCCCGTAACCGCCGCACCCGCTCCCGGAACTCATTTGGCTCAGGTAAGGACCGCTCGACAAAAGTCCACCCGGCCACCACTCTTCGGATGTCTTCATCCTCAATCTTGTCCAGCAACAGAGCTGGACCGAAGTTCGGGTCATCGCAAAGCTGTTCCACAAGCCTTCCGATCGCCTGCAACTTCTTGTCGGTCAGCGTATCGGCAAAACAGAAATCCCGGCTGTCCCGGGCCAGAGCCCGAGACTGAACCGCAGCGGCCAGAAGTTTCTCCTCCAGAACGCCGCTGCTTCGCGGCATCTGGTAACCAGGACCTGTTTCTGACGCCTGTTGCAGCAGCATCTCCTTGTCCACCTTAAAACGCACGGCCAGCCGATTGGCATGCAGCTCTCTTGTCGTCTTGTCACTTACCAGCCGCAATAAACCAACGGTCTCGCGCAAAGCGGCGCGCTCATCCGACACACTCCGGAACTCCTTCCCGGCAAGAATGAATTCGACAAGGTCCTGCGCTCGGGAAGCAAGCTTCATAAACCCGCTTTTGCCCTGCTTCCTGATGTACGCATCCGGGTCAAGACCCTCAGGCAGAACCATCATCTGCGGCTCCAGACCGCACTGTAGCAGCACTTCAAGTGCCCGCCTTGTGGCTTTGCGGCCCGCGGCGTCGCCGTCAAAGCAGACCAGCACCCTGCGGTTGTACCGGTGCACCAGCAACGCCTGGTTCGACGTGAGTGCGGTGCCGAGCGGAGCCAGAACATTGTTTATGCCCTTGTCCACAAGAGTCAGAACATCGAAGTTGCCCTCTACCAGGAACGGCACCTCCTCACGGATGTACCCCTTTGCCTGAAACGCGCCGTACAGGTTGTACCCTTTACGGAACGTCTCGGTGTCCGGGGAGTTCAGATACTTCGGCTCCCGGTCATCAAGCACCCGGCCTCCGAACCCGATAACCCGGCCTGAAACAGAGAAAATCGGAAAGACTAAACGGTCATAGAAATAGTCGGTCAGGCCTGCGTCCCGTTTCACCAGCAGGCCGGCCCGCACCAGCGCGGTCTCAGACCACGACCGCTTGCGTGCCTCGCCCCGCAACCGGTTGCCGGCCGGGGCAAACCCGAGCCGAAACCGCTTCACCGTCTCGGGCTTCAGCCCGCGTCGCTTGATATACTGGCGACCGGCCTCAGAACGCCCAAGCTGGCGCTCAAAGAACTGAGTCGCCTGTTCGCACGCCTCATAAAGCGGTTGGTTGCGCCCACTTGACTGCTCAGCCACTTCGATACCCAACCGGTTGGCAAGAAAACGCACCGCCTCTGGAAACTCCAGTTTCTCCTGGGCCATCACAAACCCGACCGCGTTCCCGCCGACTCCGCACCCGAAGCAGTGGTAGGTCTGTCGCTCCGGGCTCACATAGAAAGAAGGCCGGCGGTCAGGATGAAAAGGACACAACCCCCGGTAGTTGCGTCCCACCTTTTTCAGCGGCAGATAGCTTCCGATCAGCTCAACGATGTCTGTTTCGGTTCTCACCCGGTCAATCGTCTCCTGCTTAATCATTATGGACGGCGCTTTGCGCCGGGCCGAATAGAAGAAGGAAATTCCTTGTTCTTTTCTGAACTGCCGCTGCGCGGCATCCTCAAAGTCAAGAGAGTCACTCCACTGCCGCCTTGATACTCCTCGCCAAACCGGAGTTCCTCTACCCGTGGGTCTTTGCGCAGACGGTCCCAGAGCATTCTCTGCAAGGCCCCGGTTCCCTTGCCATGCAGTATCGCCAGTTGCTTTGCTCGGAAACAACCGGCTTCATCCAGAAACCGGCTGACCGCTTCAGATGCCTGTTCCTTGGTCATCCCTCTGATACTCAGTTTAGGCTCAAAACTGTATGATTCACCTGGCTCGGCAACCTCTTGTTTCTGTCTGACTTCTGATTGCACGAGTGTCAGGTCATCGGCAGAAAGCTGCATCCGAATCTGCCCGAACGCCACTGTCACCTGGTCGCGCCTGATGTCTGCCACTACCCCGCGGCGCTGGAACATCCGTGACTCCACAACGTCTCCGACCGTAAGTTCGAATGAAGGATGCTTCTCCTTGACCTCAGCAGCAGTCGCAGTCACCTGTTTGAGCCGGTCCTCAACATACCGCTTGGCCTTGACAACCGCCTCATGTTCTGCCTGGCTTTCCTTAATCTGCCGAACCAGATTCTCAACCTCGCGCCGGGTTTCCCTTAAGAAAGTTTCTTGTTCGGCTCGCAGTCGTTGCTGTTCATCTGCTGCCCGCTGCCTCAGCCCGACAAGCTTCTCCTCGTACTCCAGTCTCAGCCGCTCAGCCCGTGCTTGCTCCTCGCTTGCGGTCTGCCGGGACACCCGGGCCTGCTCCAGCTCCTGATTCAAATCCCGCAGCTTGGTACTCAAGTCCAGCCATTCCCGTCCCAACCGTGCCTGTGCCTTCTCAAGCAGTTCATCGGGCAGCCCGACACCGGCCGCTATCTCAAAGGCACTGGACTCACCCGGAAAACCGATTGTCAACCGGTAGGTGGGCTGGCCGTCCTGAAAACCCATTGCCGCGTTCACCATCCCGGGCTGGTCCTGCACGAATACCTTCAAGACACCGAAATGGCTCGTGGCAACGGTCCGGACTCCGCGATTCCGAAGAATCTCCAGCACCGCAATTGCCAGCGCAACCCCTTCTTCCGGAGCAGTGGAAGAACCGATTTCATCAAGCAGGACCAGACTATGCTCGTCAGCCTGTTCGAGAATACCCTTCAGCCTTGTCATATGGGCGGTAAACGACGAAAGGTCCGAATCAAGCGACTGTTCGTCGCCGATATCGGCAAACACCTCCCGGAACAGCGGCAGCCTTGCTCCATCACCTACCGGCAGATGCATGCCGCACCCCATCATCAGGCTGAGAAGCCCAAGGGTTTTTATGGCTACGGTTTTGCCGCCCGCATTCGGCCCGGAAATCAACACAACCTGAGCATCTTCCGGGAATCCGAAGTCAAGCGGCACCACACGAACCTTTCTCCGGACAAGCAGCGGATGCCGACCCGCAACCAGTTGAATCCCCCCGTCATCAGTGATTTCCGGCCGTTTGCAGTCAAACTCCAAAGCAAAACGCCGCTTGGCCAGCAGCAGGTCAATCTTACCTGTCCGGGTCAGACTTGCCCGCAACTGCTGTTCGCGCTCCGCCACCAAGTCGGACAAGGACCGCAGAATCCGGGCAACCTCCTCAACCTCAATGCCCCGCAACTCTGCCAGCTCATTCTGCTCGCCAACCGTCTCCATCGGTTCGACAAACAGGGTATGACCGGTGCCCGAGCTCTCGTGTATCACTCCGGTTACCCGGTCGCGTGCCTCAATCCGCACCGGCAGCACGAAGCGGTCCCGCCGAACTGTTGGTCGGTCGGTAAACCAGTCCGGATGGTCTGCTGCCATATGCTCCAGGCGAGAAACCAGCTTGTTGCGCCGCCGCCGCAGCTCCTGCCTGGTCTGTTTCAATCTTGGAGTTGCTGTATCACAAACCTCCCCGGCATCGTCAAGCGCCTTCTCGACCGCCTGCTCCAACTCGGCCTGTTCAACAAGCAAACGTGCTATCAGCCAGACCTTTGGAATCCGGTCGCGCCGGCGGGAAAAAAACTGCCGGCATCTCCGAATCCCGGCACAGACCTGCTTCACATTCAGCAACTCCTTACCGCTGAGCGCTGCTCCCTGCCGTGCCCGGGTCAGCAAATCACGCACATCTACCACTTCGGACAGACTTGGCTCTTCACCCAATGCCAGCAGTTCGTCCACCTTGTCAAGCTCTTCTGCAACCCACTCAGGGTCAGCTCGCGGCAACATACCAAGTGCCGGTTCTTTGCCCATCTGTGTCCGGCAGAACCCGGCCACCAGTTCCCTGATGCGTGGGAAGTCCAACAGTTCAAGGCTACGCCCGGCCAATGACCACTCCTGCTGTTGTGGCCCGCGGCTAGCGATACTCCTGGTGTTGTCTACGCCAGGCGCGTCGCCGCGCTTCAGCCAGCTTCCGCTTCCGTCGTACGCTCGGCTTCTCGTAGAATTCACGCCGTTTGACATCGCGCAAGATGCCCGCCCTTTCACAGGCGCGACGGAACCGACGCATGAAGCTCTCGTACGACTCACCTTCTTTGACAATAATACCTGCCATGGTTCAGGAACACCTCCTTTCTGTGGCCCGCGCTGAGCCCAGGGCCAAAATAGACTTCACTTCTCATTCCTCAGAGTCTGCCCGCCTCAGACGGGCATCCTTTCTCGAACCGCCAAGCTCGCCGAGCAGTTGCAGGGCAAGGACTGCCGCAGCCACTCCGGCGGTCTCGGCCCGCAGCCGTCTGGGCCCCATTGAAAAACACCGGGCACCGGCCGCCTTCAGCGCCGTCACTTCATCCGGCTCGAACCCGCCCTCAGGCCCGACAACCAGCAAGACCGACTCGGCCCTGCGGTTAAACACATCTGCCAGCCCATAGTCCTGCTCTCCTTCATAAGCAACCCCGGCAAACTCATATTCTGCCACCCGGCCGGCAAGTTCGTTCAACTCCATCACCTGGCCGATTTCAGGCAGCACAGTCCGGGTTGAGCATTTCATCGCTTCGGTCGCCACTTTGCGCAGCCGCGCCAGCTTCACATCACTAAGACCGCCAACAGTCCGTCTGGTCTTCAAAGGAATCACCTCACTCACCCCGAGTTGAGTAACCTCTTCCACGACCCGCGCCCGCCGGTCACCGTTGATAATCACTTGAGCAAGCGTCAGCCGGCAATCGGGTTGGCGCGGCCGCACCCGCCGGCCCAAAACCTTCCCGATAACCTTTTCCAGAGACAGTTCGCACAACTCGAGCTCGTACTCAGCCCCCAGCCCGTCAGTGGCATAGACTCGGTCCCCAGGGACGTGGCGCAGCACCCGTGAAATGTGACGAGCCTCAGGCCCGATAATAGTGACAGTTCCATTCTTCGCTCCCAGGTCGGAAAGATAGTAAAGCTCCACTACCTGGACCTCCTTGGGGAAGGTACCGGTTCACTCTGGTCCTCGGCAAGCTCTTTCCAAAGCCGCTTCTCCTTGCTTGAGAGCTTCTTGGGTATGTGAACAACGACCCGGACCAGTTCATCACCCCTGCCACCGTGCAGATGCTTGATTCCAGCACCACGCACCCGCAATACGGTTCCAGATGCGATTCCTGCGGGCAGGTCAATCTGCTTCTCGCCTTTGAGGGTCGGAATCTTCACCTTGCCGCCCAGTACCGCCTTGGCAATCGGCACCGGTACTTCAACCGCAACATCGTCTCCCTGGCGAACGAACAATGGGTGCCTCTTCTCCTCGATTTCGATAAGCGCATCCCCTTTGCCGCCCGGCCCGTAATGGCCTTCTCTGTGCAAAGGGATGTAGTTCCCAGCCAGAACCCCGGCCGGTATCCGGACTTTGAGCGTTCGCTGGTGCCGCCTCCTCCCGCTTCCTTCGCATTTCTTGCACTTACCCTTCACCCGGGTACCCGTGCCCCCGCAGTCAGGACATGATGCAACCTGAACGAACCGACCGAAAAAGGAACTGGTTTGCCTGCGCACCTGGCCCTGCCCCTGGCAGGTCGGGCAGACTTCGCTACCGGCTCCTCCTCTGCCGCCGCATTCCGGACAAGCCTCATATCGGGGAAAAGCCACCTCCGTGGTCACGCCTTCGGCAATCTCCTCCAGGGAAAGCCTCATCCTGATGACAATGTCACCGCCCCGCTGGGAACTTCGCTGGGCCCGGGCTCCACCGAAGAGGAGATCAAACAGTCCGCCTGTCCCGCTTCTCTGGCCGAATCCGCGCAGAAGGTCTCCGAATATGTCTGTAAGGTCATCAGCATGGGTGAAGTGCTGTCTGAAGTCGAAACCGCCCGGACCGAACTGCTGGGAAACCCCTTCGTGTCCGCCCAGGTCATACAGTCGCCGCTTGTTCGGGTCAACCAGCACCTCATAAGCCTCGGACAGCTCCTTGAACTTCTCCTCAGCCTCGGCCCGGTTGTCTGGATTGCGGTCCGGGTGGTACTCTTTCGCCAGCCGGCGATAAGCCGACTTGACGTCAGCCGGGCCGGCGTTGCGCGAGACTCCCAGGACTTTGTAGTAGTCCCGCTTGGTTATCGGCATCGGTTATTTACCGGACCGGCTATGCACCGGTTGGAAGAATCCACCTCCTCACAATACTCAGTTTGACTACACCTCCGACCGTTACTTCTTGTCTTCCTCATCAATGACCGTATAGTCGGCATCAACCTTCTTGCCCGGCTCCTCTTTCTTCGGACCGGACTGGTTAGCACCGGCACCG
Source organism: Caldifarciminota bacterium (assembly GCA_030612625.1). GTDB lineage: Bacteria > Hydrothermota > Tepidihabitantia > Tepidihabitantales > Tepidihabitantaceae > UBA3079. The sequence continues at coordinate 24,415 of JAUWNN010000001.1, read as the reverse complement.
GTCGCATCTGTGGTTTCGGTCTGTTTCTGACGGTACATCTCTTCGGCCAGCTTGTAACTGACCTTCTGCAACTGCTCAATTGCGGTATCGATGGCTGCCTTGTCATCGCCTTTCATCGCTGAACGGAGACTGCTTGTCGCCTCCTCTATACTCTTCTTCACGTCGGCAGCCACCTTGTCGCCGAACTCCTTGAGCGTCTTCTCGGTCTGGTAGATAAGCGTATCAGCTCTGTTGCGGCTGTCAACCAGTTCCCGATGTTTTCGGTCGTCGGCAGCGTGCTCTTGAGCCTCGTTGACTTTCCGGTCTATCTCCTCCTTGGACAGGCCCGAAGAAGCGGTAATCCTGATGCTCTGCTCCTTGGCCGTAGCCTTGTCCTTGGCAGTAACATGGAGAATCCCGTCCGCATCAATGTCAAACGTCACATCAATCTGGGGAATTCCCCTGGGCGCGGGCGGAATTCCGGTAAGCTCAAACCGGCCAAGTGTTCTGTTATCCGCGGCCATCTCCCGTTCTCCCTGAAGGACATGAACCGTAACCGCGGGCTGGGTGTCCTCGGCCGTAGTGAAAACCTGGCTCTTGCGGGTCGGGATAGTAGTGTTGCGCTCGATAACTCTCGTTAACACTCCACCCAGGGTCTCAATCCCCAATGAGAGCGGGGTAACATCCAGCAGCACCACGTCCTTGACCTGACCTGCCAGTACTGCGCCCTGAATCGCTGCCCCAACCGCCACCACCTCATCCGGGTTGATGCCTTTATGCGGCTCCTTGCCGAAGAAGTCCCGCACCACCTGCTGCACCTTGGGCATCCGTGTCTGTCCACCGACCAGGATGACTTCATCTATGTCCTGGGGTGTCAGCTTCGCATCAGTCAGCGCCTGCTTTAACGGACCCTGAATCCTCTGGACCAGACCATCCACCAGAAATTCAAGCTTGGACCGGGTCAGCCGCAAGTCAAGATGCAAGGGGCCCTTCTTATCATCGGCATGAATGAACGGCAGATTGATTGCTGTCTCCATTGATGTCGAGAGTTCACACTTCGCCTTCTCGGCCGCCTCTTTGATGCGCTGAATTGCGGTCTTGTCCTTGGACAGGTCTGTCCCGTTCTCGCGCTGGAACTCCTCAATCACCCAGTCCATGACTTCCTGGTCAAAGTCGTCGCCCCCCAGATGGGTATCGCCGTTGGTGGACTTCACCTCAAAAACCCCTTCGCCTATTTCCAGAATCGAAATATCGAAAGTGCCGCCCCCGAGGTCGAAAATCGCTATCCGCTCCGACTTCTTCTTGTCAAGACCGTAGGCAAGCGATGCTGCAGTCGGCTCGTTGATAATCCGGAGCACTTCCAGACCCGCAATCCTGCCCGCATCCTTTGTGGCCTGACGCTGCGAGTCATTGAAGTAAGCGGGCACAGTAATGACCGCCTTGGTGATCGCTTCGCCCAGATACGCCTCGGCCGCCTTCTTGAGGTACTGGAGAACCATCGCCGAAATCTCGGGTGGCGAGTACTTCTTGTCTCCCACCTCAATCCAGGCATCGCCGTTGTCAGCCGGCACCACCTCAAAAGGCATCTTCTTGGTTTCCTCACCAATCTCAGAGAATCGCCGGCCCATGAACCGCTTGATGGAATAGACCGTAGTCTCCGGGTTGATTACCGCCTGCCGTCTGGCAAGTGTTCCGACCAGCCGCTCCTTACCCAGAGCCACTACTGATGGCGTGGTGCGGCCGCCCTCAGGATTCGGTATCACCACCGGCTGGCCCCGCTCCATCACCGCCACACATGAAAATGTCGTTCCAAGGTCAATACCAATAACCTTTGCCATGTTAATCCTCCTTATTGCGTAAAGCCCGAATGTCGAATTGCGAGTGTCGAAAGTAAGAAATCCGGCATTCGAAAGTCGTCATTCGTCAGTCGCACTTCGTGCCTTGGCCCTGGGTTTGGCCACCACGACTCTTGCCGGCCTGATTACCCTGTCCTCGCAGCAGTATCCCTTGCAATGCTCTTCCACTACCGTGTCGGCCTGATGCTCGTCAGTGTGGACAAAACTCACCGCTTCAGCTCTGCGTGGGTCGAACTCCTCACCCAGACAACTGAACTCCACCAACCCGTGCCGGGCAAGAGCGTCCTGCAACTGCCGCCTGATGAGCACGATGCCCTCATGCACCTTGTCCAGTCTCTGACTCGGTGTTCTCTGTGCCTCTGTGGTTTCTCCTACCATTGCGGCGTCCTTGTCCTGCGGCGTGGTCCCGGCCTTCGCGGCGTGTTGCGTATGGCGTAATGCGTAGTGCGTTGTTGCCACTGCCCGGTCGAAGTTATCCAGCACCGACACAAGCTCAGCCAGCAGACCCTCGATAGCGGTCTGGCGCACCGTCTCAAACTCACGCTGGGTGCGCCGGCGATAGTTCTCAAACTCAGCCAAAGACCGCACATACTTGTCCTTATAATCGACACATTCCTGCTCAAGCTCGCTGACTCGATGCTTGAGCTTTGTAACAGGGCCTTTTCTGGTCTTACCCATTCGCTATCATAGTCTTAGACGGTCTTAAGCCGGTCTCCGATTCCAGATTCATCACCTGGCACAAATCATCACTTGGTGTTCGACATTCGGCATCCGAGTAAGTCTCTTGCCAGCACATAGATAACGTATTGATTTCCAGCCAGTTAAGCCGTGGCACCAGGCAAGACAGGACAATGCAGAAGTCAGAATGCAGACACTAGAAGTCAGAACTCCGGCCCGGGCTTTCTGCATTCTGGTCTCTGACTTCTGAACTCTGACTTCTCCGGTTCCTCGCCGCCTGCACGAGAATGGACCGACAATACCAGTTAGTCATATCCCATCAAGCCCCAAATTCCTCCTAACCCCTTGATTCGCCATTCGTTATTCGGAATTCGCCATTTACCCCTCCCCCGTTCCCCAGAAGGTTCTGCCTTCGCTTTTCAGCGGCCTTTTCCCAGGCCTTTTTCAGCCCTTCTGCGATACCTTGTCAAATACCTTTTTCAGATACCTTTTTCAAAGCCCGTTTTGAGGCCCGTTCTCGCACCGATACTTCTGCTTTCAAAACCTTTGGCTCATCCTTTGGTTGACGTCAAGCCGTCTTTCTCTTATGCTGACGGGTGTAATGGAAAACTCAGAGCAGGCCGACAAGAAACCAGCCTTCATCCGCAATGCAGAAGCACTTGGACTCGGCTCCTCTGAAAGAATCAGCGCAAGCTTTGATGTAACGGCGGATGTGCCTGTGAGTGGGGAATTCGTGTATGGCTGCTACCGATTCACTATCGGCGGGGAACCCGAGAAAGAAAGCAAGAAGCTGGAGCTAGCAATCGAGACTCGCCTGGAACAGGAACCTCACGGAGTAGCCCGACAACTAGTGGCTCTGGCTTCGTTGTTCCTTGGGCGGAGGCTCGAACTTGGACCAAACTGGGTGCTTGGAGACTGCGAGCCGGAGCCAGTCAATAAGGGTAGAAGCGAACCGGTTGCTCCTAACCTCAGTGAAGGTGAAATCAAACTCAATGAACTGAGGAACTGGTTCAGCATGTCAGAACGGCTCAAGCCAGAGCTCCAGGATGATTTCCTGTGGGCAGCGGAGTGGTACCGTCGAGCAATAGCCAAAATCGAAGAGGACCCGCCCGGGGCATACTTAAATCTCGTGACGGCCATCGAGATTGTCAGCAAACACAGCGAAATCGGACCGCTGTCGCTCGCGGCCGAGCGAAGTGACATATCCAGGCTTGTTGGTGAAATAGCCTCACCGGAATTGCAGGCCAAAGTCAGAAAGAGAGTCGAAGGTCTGCTGAACGAAAAAGGCTACAAGAGACGGAAGTTCGTCAAATTCATCCGAGAACACATAAACGACGAGTTCTGGAGTGCTGGAAATCCGGACGAATTCGGCGGGATAGGCCGGGAGCTTCTGGACAACTTTTCGGCCAGCATCTACGACCAACGCTCACTGGCGCTTCACGATGGCTTCCCTTTCCAGTCTCAGGCTGGCTCGCCGCACACCGGGGCAAGTGCTATGCGAAAGCAGGAAAAGGAGTTGGTGAGGAAATACTGGAGAGAGAGGGGACGAATACCTCCTGTGGCTTTCTTCGAACGTGTAGTGAACCACGCCCTAAAGGCTTTCCTCAAGAAAAACCAAACCGGACCGGATTCAGACGAGGGTGGGAGCCATGGAAAAGAGTAGTGTGGGAAAGGAGGCCGCTGCCCACACGACCAACCGTGAGAGCCGAATGGGCAGCGTGGCCGAATTCTTGAGGTTGAGCGTTGTGTCCCCAAGACTCCCCGGGCGATGGAAACAGGAAATCGGGAGGATTCCAATGTTACGTTCGGTAGTCGGAGCAATTGGATTCTGTTTGGCATGCATGGCAATCGCCGAAGGCCAACTCTGGGTCAGGTCACGTGGCTCAGCTCATGGGTTTGCGATGGCGATGGACAGCGTCGGCCGGGTCTGCATCGCTGGCCCCTCAAGAGGCATTCCCGAAGACATTGTGGCGGTCAAGTACGGCACCGATGGCACCAGGCTCTGGGAAACGGTGTACGACACGCCCGAACACGGACGAGAATACTGCTACGATGTGGCGATAGACGCGCTCGGCAACTCATATATCACCGGACACACGGATCAGCCGAGGCATCGGTTCATGCTAACACTGAAGCTGGACTCTCTGGGGAACGTCAGGTGGGTATCCCGATACATAACTCCGGATTCTGGCGCATGCAGAGGCGTAGCATTGGCGCTGGACGGACGCGGCAAGTTGTACATCGCAGGCGAAACTAGTGGCAACGACTACGACATCACAGTCTTCCGTTTCGATACGTCCGGGACAATCGACTGGACCTCCAGCTACAACGGACCGCTTGACGATTCGGACCGTCCTTGGGACATAGTGGTCGATGGGCACCGCAATGTCTACGTGTGCGGAGTAAGCGACGGAGTAATTGGTAGGCAGGACTGTGTCACGCTCAAGTTCGACTCTGCCGGAACACAAAAGTGGGTGCAACGCTACGACGGCCCGGGTCATGATAATGACCAGGCGCTGCAGGTCAGACTGGACTCACGAAACAATGTCATCGTAGTTGGAGAAAGTGATGGAGGTAGTACAGAGGGTGACTGGGTGACGATCAAGTATAACAGCGCAGGACAGGAACTCTGGGTGAGGAGGTTCGACTGGATAGCCCACAGCCATGACGGAGCCTATGGACTTGCAATCGATGGCAATGACAACATCCTCGTGTGCGGATGCATCTGGTACAACAGTGGCGGCCAGGACCGAGATTTTGCGGTAGTCAAGTACTCACCTAGCGGAGAATCGTTGTGGACCACCGTGTTTGGGTTGCATTCCGGGATAGCAGAGCCCAGAAGAATAACCGCAGACGGACAGGGACGCAGCTACATCTCCGGCTTGTGCTCTACGCCAGACGACAGCTCTGGGTGGCTTACTGCTCAACTGGACTCAGGAGGGCAGGTCCTTTGGGGTCATTTCCACGGCAGACGACCTTTCGACCTCGGTGCCCCTCACGGAGTCCTTCTGGATGATTCCGGCTGTATCTATGTTGGCGGCACGAGCTACGGGGCCCAGACAGTCATCAAGTATCCCAACCCCAGTGTTGGCATCGAAGCAGAGAGTCAGGTGACGATGCCCGCGGCGGTCGTGCGACCCAACCCGAGTCGGGGCTGCTTCAACCTCTGTATTCCGGCCAACGGTGGAAGAGCTGTCGAGATCCGCGACATTGCAGGCCGTTTGGTGACGAAAGCAGTGACTGACGCCTCAGGGCACGCGTCGTGGAACAGCCGAAGGCAAACCGGAGAAGTACTGCCCAGCGGCGTCTATCACGCATGTTGGCAGGACGCGCATGGCAAGACATACCAGACACGGTTATGCCTGCTAAGATAATACATAGGGCTAATTAGGGACAACCACCTATTTCCACCCCGGGCGCTTAAGCCGCTGGAGAACAAACGGTGACGCTTCTATGAAAAGCCTCTTGTCAATAGCCGATAACGATGCTCCTTTGGAGATAAGGCGACACAATACGCATCTCCCACCCGCTGCCATGGAGATTGACACGAAAGACGACCAGGGATATTAAGGGGACATGGGATATTAAGGGAAGATAAGGGGACATAATACCCATTTCCGCCCACCGCTTACCGCGAACTGCCGACCGCTGACAGCCGACAGCAGGAGAGACCCTTCGTCAAACTCAGGGCGACGCAGGGCGTCGGATTGCCACGGGCCTTGCGGCCTCGCAATGACAACCCTCGCCCGCCGCTGACAGCTTGCAGCCGACGGCTGGGCAGAGAGACCCTTGAGCCATCGAATGGCACCTTTCGACAGGTGAGCCGTCGGACGGCACCTGCCCCTCTGGCACAGGGCAGGCTATGCTCAGAGCAGAGCGGGGTGACAAGAGGAACAGTTGCGCCATCTGCTTCGCTTCCATTCCATCCTTCCACAGAGTTATATCCCGATATGGGCAAAGCAGCCGTAAGAAATCTCGGGGTGGGTCTCCCAGGGGCCGTTTAGGGGAGCGTTTGCGCCGGTCTTTGTTTCAGCCTTTGTGCCGGAGTTTGTTTCAGCCTTCGTGTTGGCCTTTGTCTCGGTCTTAGTCCCGGTCTTTGTCCGGGTCTTCGTGCCGGCCTTTGTCCTGGTCTTTGTTTCAGTCTTTGTGTTGGCCTTTGTCTCGGCGTTTGTCTCGGTCTATGTTTCGGCCTTTGTCTCGACCTTGGTCCTGGTCTTTGTGCCGGTCTTTGTCTCAGCCTTTCCGTTGGTCTTTGTCCGAGCCTTTGCGTCGGCCTTTGTCTAAATCTTGGTCTCGGCGGTTGCTGGGGACGTTACCTACACTCCCGCCGCCATGAAGATTGACAAGAAAGACGTACAGATGCTGATGCGCCGTCCGCTGACCGCTCACAGCCCGAAAACCGATACAGGATTGGCCACGAAAGAAGGATGCCGCTGCGCGGCAGACTTTGATAAGAAAGGAATTCCCATTTTTATCCGGCCCGGCGCAAAGCGCCGTCCAATCCACGAAACAGAAGTAACCGCAGATGAATACCGATGAACGCAGATTCCTTTCCGGACCCCTATCTGTACAATCTGCGTAATCTGCGGTTCAGCCGTTTCCTGTCTTCATGGTTCTATTCCGGTTCTTGGGTCACAGCTTCCAGCTTGACATCTGCCCGGAATTGGATATAGGTTGTAGCAGTGTGAAGGACCACCGGCGCCGGGTCCCGAATCCCGGTTGCCGGAGGATTCTGAGAAACGCCCGTAACAGTCGAATGTGAGGATATGTGAAAAAAGAACCAGACCGGCCGAAACTGCTGCTCGTTGACTTCGAGAACATCCAGCAGGTCGACCTTTCGAGACTGAATGACAACTACCGCATCGTCATCTTCGTCGGCGCGAGCCAGAAGAACGTCCCGATCGAGCTGGTGACGAGCGCCCAGAAACTGGGCAGCCGCGTCGAGTGGCAGAAGGTGACGGGCGACGGCCGCAACGCGCTCGACTTCTTCATCGCCTGCCCTCTCGGGGGCATGTTCGAGCGGTCGCCCCGGCCCGAGTGCATCGTGCTGTCAAAGGACAAGGGCTTCGACCCGCTGTTGAAGGGGCTGAACGCCAAGGGCCTGAAGTGCCGCCGCATCATCAACCTGCAGGAGTTGGGTGCCGTTGCTGCCGCGCCGCCCGAGGACCCGAACGTCCGGCGCGTGGTCGAGCTGCTGGGCAAGATGGAGAAGCGGTCCCGGCCGCGCAAGCGGAAGACCCTGGCCCAGGCCATATCCGCCATGTTCCAGAAGAAGCTGTCGCGCCAGGACGTCGCCCGCATCATCGACTCGATGCAGGCCAGACAGTTGATTACCGAGAAGAAGGGCATCCTCACCTACGAGTTCTAGCACGACCGGGAGAATTAAGAAACCTGGGGACGTTACCCACGTTTCCGCTCACTGCCGACAGCCCGAGGATAGAAGACGGGAGACAGAATACAGTAGACAGGGGCTGACGGCTACAGACCGGAATTAGAAAACCTGTTCGGACAGGGTTCAAGAATTCCAGGGTTCAAGGGCCTGACCGCCTTTTCCTTTTGCGCCGCAGGAACAGGACGACCGCAAACACAGCCGAACTTCCGAGCATCCCGAGCCAGCCGCCGCCGTAGTACTCGATGTAACGAAAGTCCTTGTCATCCGGTGCCTGCTTGAGATAGATGTCCTCCATCTGGTCAGGCTCGTACTCCTTCATGAGTTTGGTCAGATGACAGCGACGGTCCACAAAACCCGGGAAATCCTTGAAGCTGTTCTGGTTCACCTTACCCGAGAACTTCAGTTGTGCGCCCGGAAACATCTGCCGGTGGTCGGCAAGCACATAGAGTATCACGTCTGAAGCAACGGAACCGATGCGGCTGATGTACAATGGGTAAACCAGCGAATCGGCATCAAACGACAGCCTGATTCCGATATTGCGGGTTTCATACCTTGTGACACTGTCTCTGACCCGGGCCACAACAAAGTAGTTCCAGTTCTTCTCCAGGTAGTGGTTGAAAATCGCGGCCGCACCATAAGGTAACTCATAGCCGTGACCGGTCAGATAGCTTTCCAGGGTATCGGGATTGAACGCCAGTAGCACCTGGTACGAATAGTCTCCGATAATGCCGCCGCTGACTTCTTCAACCCCGAGCGAATCGCCGTACCTGCCGCCCGGGCCTTCCTCAGATAACCCCCCGAACCCACAGCCGAACCCGCCACTCCTTCGGTACAGAGGTCGGCAGAAATGCTGCAGTTCGGAAAACAGCTCTTGGCTTACCGAATCGACCACCGGCTCTGAAGGTAACGGCACCACCCAGGCGAAATCTGTTGAATAGGACATGAACTTGGTCGAGATGGAAAGTTCTTCACGGCCTTCAAGGAACTTGACAATCGCCACCTGGCCGAACTCCTCAATTTCCTCGTTAGGCGGTACGACCATCCCGCCGTCTCCAAAAAGCCAACCAGCGGCAATCAGACTGAGACATAACCAGCGCATCATTGCATCCCGACAACCAGACCCAGGTTGAAACCGGACAACTGAATTGAATAGTGCCACCAGGACGGAGACCAGCCCGGGTCGATGATGGGCTTGTCAGTGGGAACAGAAAGCACATCTGCCCCGCATTCGATATCGAACCGCCAGTTCCCGGCCCGGAACAGCAGAATTCCAGCATCAAAGGAACACCCCATACTTGTCCCGCCATACCAGTGGTATCCGATATTTCCCAGCGTGTCCGCATCCGGTGTCCTTTCTGCGGCATAGGCAAGCATTACACCGGGAACCAGGTAAGCATCCAGATACGGACTGAAGTTGAATTCGACCCCGAACCGCAACCCTGCATTCCACAGGCTGAAGGTAGAAAACGACCCGACTCCCTGGGCATAAGTCCCGGACAATTCAGTTCTGAGCGCCAGGTTTTCCGAACGCGGAAACCTGACCCCGACGCCGGCAACCGGAAGGATATGATATGCTGAGCGCATCCCTTCAGCAGAAGGCTGGGCCGCTTTGACTGACAGGAAAGGAGTTGCCCCGAAGACCGTGCCGGCGACCAGACAGACCAGCGCAATGAACTTCTTCATACTTTGTAAGACTAACTGCAAAACAGACCTGGTGTCAAGCCCAGGTCGGGATTGTCAGACCGCCGAATTCCACTATCATGAGAACATGGAGTCAGCCCAAACCGGTGAAGCCGCGCTGATTCGGCTGATTGAGCGGACGGTCAGCAGCCGCGGCCAGGTCAAGCTCGGCATTGGTGACGACGCCTGCGTGCTCAAAGATGGAACCGTCATCACCACTGACGCATATGCTGAAGGCGTCCACTTCGATTCCGATTACATGACCTTTCGGCAAATCGGCACCCGGTGCGCGTGCGCTGCGATTTCAGACGTTGTAGCGATGGGAGCAGCACCACAGGTCGTCCTTGTCGCGCTCGCAATGGCCGGCAAGATGCACAATGTGCAAGTGCGCGCTCTCTACCACGGCATCGAAGATGTCTGCTCAGAACTGAGCTGCGAAGTCGGGGGCGGTGACATCATCCTGGCCGACAAGCTGCTACTTGCCCTGACCGTGACCGGAAAAGCAAAGCAGCCAAAACTCAGGTCTCGCGCCCGGGCCGGGGACCACCTGTATGTAACCGGGCATCTGGGTTCTGCTGAAGCCGGAAGGCTGGCGCTCAAGCACAGTCTTTCGCGCCGCCATTACTCACGTCTTGTTCAGCGCCACCTGAAACCATTACCCAGACTTGCGGTTGTCAAGAAACTCTTCAGAAAGATTCGCGGCCTGATTGACACTTCAGACGGCCTTGCCACCGACGCCCACCACCTCGCACAGGAAAGCAAAGTCAGAATCGTGCTTGAACCTGAGAGCTTTCCGATTCTTCCTCAGACCCTCGAGTTATGCGCTCTACTCAGGACCGACCCGCTTCACTTCGCCTTGTGTTCGGGCGAAGACTATGAACTGCTTTTCACAAGCATTGACCTGATTCCGAAAAATGTTAAGGGCATACCGGTAACCAGAATCGGTCAAGTGGAAGCCGGGGCCGGGCTGTACCTGAAGCGGCAAGGAAGGACTACAAAAGTACGGACTCACGGCTATGACCACCTGTGCACTACGTGAGACTATCCTGTTGATAACCTGTGGATAACCATGTGGACAATATCCCAAAAAAGCTTCCGTATTCCCGACAACCTCTGATACAAATCCCCTTTTCGTTGTGATATGGTGCACACACCCCCGGGAACGCAAACGCAAATCTGTCAAGCAATTACAGAATCACAGGGATGTCATTATTGCTTCTTGACTTCTCAACCTGCTGTGGTATAAGAGATACTGATACTATATGAACTGTTCGTTTCATGGGTTTGATGTTCACTGTGTGCCGGGCTCCAAGCCGGCACACGACGGCCGGACAGTAAGGAACTGGAAGAAACGGTACTTGCCTGTATCAGGTTCGCATCTGTCTATCGCCAGTTTGGAAACGCAGAGCAATTCATGACCGAACTGAATAACCTGAGGGAAGGAGGAAGCAGTGTCCAATCCGAGGGATAAAACTCGAACTGACGCTTCTACAGAGAATTCCGAAGTCCGTCATTTCAAGCAGGTCAGGAAAAGGACCGGCGAAATAGTCCCGTTTGATACCGACAAAATAGCTGGAGCCATATTCAAAGCGGCCCATTCGATTGGCGGTGAGAACCGGGCTTTGGCCGAAAGTCTGGCCGAAAAAGTATGCCGTCACCTCCAAGACAAGAAGGGAAAACAGATCCCCACTATTGAGGAAATCCAGGATGCGGTCGAAAAGGTGCTCATCGAGAACGGTCATGCCAAGACTGCCAAAACCTATATCCTGTACCGCGAGCGCCGGAACCGGTCCCGCATCAAGCAGATGCTTTCCGGTAAAAAGGAGTTTACCGACTCTTCCCTTTTCGTCCGCACCACGGACGAAGCCATTCTCAAGTGGGACCGGACCCGGATTAGCCGGGCCCTGGTCCGGGAAACCGATCTCCCTCCGGAAAAGGCCGAACAGATTGCCGTCGAGGTTGAAGATACAATTATCAACTCCAAAATAAAACACATCACTTCAAGCCTGATCCGGGAAATCGTGAACACCAAACTGATTGAGCACGGCTATGAGGAACAGCGCAAACGCCATGCCCGGCTCGGGGTTCCGCTTTACGATGTCGAACGAATCCTGTTCTTCAAGAATAAGGAAAACGCCAACATCCCCCATAATCCCGAGGCCACTAATATGACCCTGGCCGAATGGATAAATAAGCAGTTCGCCCTTTCTTCGGTATTCGACCCCGAGATTGCTGACGCCCATACCCGTGGGGACATCCATCTCCATGACTTGGGCTTTATCAACCGTCCCTACTGCTCGGGTCAGTCCCTGGAATACGTTAAGAAATTCGGACTCAATCTGCCCAATGCGCTTTCAACGGCCAAACCGGCCAAGCATCCCGAAACCCTAATTGCCCAGATGGTGAAATTCTCGGCTGCGCTCCAGGGACACTTTGCCGGTGCTATCGGCTGGGATGCGGTAAATCTATTCATTGCGCCATTCCTGAAAGGCATGGGCGATAAAGAAATACACCAGCTCGCCCAGATGCTGGTGTTTGAGTATTCTCAGCAGAATGTCGCTCGGGGCGGCCAGGCCATTTTCTCGGACATTAACCTCTATTGGGAAATCCCGAAACATTTTGAAGACGTTGACGCCATCGGCCCGGGCGGCGAGTACACCGGCAAGAAATACAAAGACTATCTTGCCGACGCCCAGCGCTTTGTCTGGGCGATGTTTGACATCTACAAGCAGGGCGATGGCTCAGGCCGACCCTTCTTCTTCCCGAAACCACTGGTGCACATGACCGAACGATTCTTTCTGACCCCGGGCTGGCAGGATTTCCTCAACCACATTTCCGATGTTGCTGCCGATAAAGGCAACACCTATTTCGTGTTCGACCGGGGCAAAACCGCCAAAATCAGCGAATGCTGCCGTCTGAGTTTCAAACTGAACGAGTCCGACCTTCGCGATGCCAAGACTCCCTGGAAGATGCGCTACTCCGCACTCCAGAACGTAACACTCAACCTGCCCCGGATTGCATACCGGGCCAATCACAACGACGCGACACTATTCAAACTGCTGCATCAGAACCTTGAACTGGCAATTAAAGCCCATTTCCAGAAGAAGTCGTTCCTCGAGAAACTCCTCGCGCTCAAGTCCGACGGCCCTCTTGCGCTTCTCGCCATGGACCGGGACGGCGAACCTTATCTCAGGATGCACCGCGCTACCTTTCTTATTGGAGTCTTAGGGCTGAATGAAATGGTTCAGTACCATCTGGGTAAACAGTTGCACGACACCGACCAGGTATTCAGGTTCGGGCTCAAGGTCATGGCTGCGCTGCAGATTGAATGCCGACGCCTTTCCCAGGAACACGGGATGCACTTCGTGATTGAACAGACCCCGGCCGAATCAACCGCATACCGAATGGCAAAGCTTGACCTTGAGTACTTCCGCGAACCGGCCCAGCAGGTAATAAAAGGCAATCTGGATGACGGCCCCTACTACACGAATTCCACCTATCTGAACGTCGGTGAACCGGTGGACCCAATCGACCGTGTTTACCGAGAAGGCAAATTCCACGACATGATTGAAGCCGGTGCCCTGACCCATGTCTGGCTGGCTGACGCCCGCCCCCCAAAGGAGTCAATCGCCAACTTTGTCATCAAGACCTTTCGCAACACCCGCAATGCCCAGATCGCATTCTCGCCCGAATTCACCACCTGCAACAAATGCATGAAAACTTCGCGCGGTCTGGTCGACATCTGCCCGTACTGCGGCTCCTCAGAAGTGGATTTCATCACCCGGGTAACCGGATTTTTCTCGAAGGTCTCAGGCTGGAACGCAGGCAAAAGGGCTGAACTCCTGGACCGGCACAAGGGTGGGCTGAAGAACGCCGGCTGATGCGGCTGAAGGTCAAGGTTCAGCCGGGAAGCACAACCGACGAAGTCATAAGGCTGCCTGATGGTACACTCCGGGTACGGGTTAAAGCACCAGCCAGACAGGGAAAGGCCAACCAAGCGGTTGTCAAGGCGGTTGCCCGCTTCCTGGGTATTCCCAAATCCTCAGTCCGGCTCGTAGCCGGCCAGCGTGCACGGAACAAGATACTTGAAATCCCGGACCAGACCTGAAGCCGACCTGCCGGGCTCAGGCAGCTAACCGGACTCGGTCAGCAACCTGAAATCGGCAGGCTGGAGTTCGTGGTCGATCTTGACATCAATCGCCAGCTCATAGCGACGGGCGAATTCACTCAAACGGTCATACCAATCGGTTGTCAGAAATTGAGTCATCCAGGGCGCAGCCAGAATCCTGACTCTCTTCCCCCTGATTTTGGACAGCCTGGAAATAATCACTCGCTCAAGCTTCATTGCCGCTTCGGACCGGGAGCGAATCCGACCTGAACCCCTGCAAGCAGGACAGATCTCGAACATCGCAAACATCATCCCCGGCCTTGTTCTCTCCCTGGTCATCTCCAACAGCCCGAACCGGCTCATCTTCGAGTAGTCAGCTTTTGCCCTGTCACCTGAAAGCTGGGCTCTGAGCTCACTGACTACACTCTCCGTGGCCTTCAGGTCCTCCATATCAATGAAGTCAATGATTATCAGCCCGGCCAGGTCCCGAAGCCTTATCTGCCGGGCGATTTCGGCCACAGCTTCAAGGTTGGTCTGCAGTATCAGTCGTTCCGGGTCTTCATTCTCGGCTGACCGGCCGGTGTTGACATCAATCGCCACCATCGCCTCAGTCTGGTCAACAGTGATGAACCCGCCCGACTTCAGCCAGAGTCGTTTCTGGAAAACCCGGTCAAGCTCGGCCTCAATCCCGGTCTGCTCCAGAAGCGGCACCTCACCCCGGTAAAGCTCAACTCTGCGCTTGAACTTCGGCGCAACCTGACTCAGATAGCTGTAAATCTCCTGGTACTGCTTCTCAGAATCAACAACCACTTTCTCAACACTGGATTTGAACAGGTCGCGTACCAGCTTTACCCCGATTGAAGGTTCCTCGTACACTACTGCGGGTGGCTTCGCAGGCTCAGCCCGGGACCGGATATCCTCCCAGGTCTTTTCCAGCCGCTCGTACTCATAGCCTAACTCATCCGGCTTCGCCCCTTCGGCAACGGTCCTGACTATCAGTCCGGCATGGGAATCCTTGAACCTCCTGATGATGCTGCGCAGCCGGGACCGTTCCCTGCGGTCCCATATCCTGCGGGATATTCCAACCCGCTCCGCATTCGGGAAGTAAACCAGATACCGGCCCGGAATCGAAACATAAGAAGTAATCCGGGCACCCTTTTCCGCAAACGGGTCCTTGACAACCTGAACCAGGATGTCTTCACCTTCACTCAAGGCGATAGTGCGGGGCTTGGGCTTGGACGATTCGTTCTTAGTGTCAACCTCATCGCCTTCGAGCGCATCAAACTCCGGAATCTCGGTCAGCGGCAGGAACCCGTTCTTGCGCAGGCCGATATTCACAAAAGCCCCGCGCAACCCCTTTACCACATTCTCAACCTTCCCCTTGTATATCCGGCCAACAAGGACCTGGCTTTCCTCCCTTTCGACATAGAACTCAACCAGTCTGCCGTCCTCGATAATCCCGACCCTGGTCTCCCATTCATTGGAACTCACTACGATTTTAGTCTTTACCTTCATCACCCCTCCATAGGTGTCTGAATACAATCACTCTTCTGGACCAGACAGTCCAGCCGCTTGATACGTAACGGCCGGACCTCGGTCTTCTCAATCTCAAAAAGCCCTGCCAGAGCGGCAAAAAGCCTGACCCCTGGCACAATTGCCAAATCAAGCAGCAGGTTCTGCTCCGGCCCCTCGGCCACATTCCGCACCCCGACCACATTCCGTCCCTTCTCTACCAGTTCGTGTATCCGGTCTCTTGAGCCATTTGGAACCTCAACCAGATACCGACCCAGATTGATGACTTTGCCGAGCGAAGGCCAGTCCAGCGGTACGCCGCGCACACCGGCAATCCTCAAACCCCTGGGCATGAACGGCCCCAAGTCCCGGACCATGTTGCCCGAGTAGCGAAATGAAGTGAACACATCAAAATACTCACCGCTTGAAACAAGCCCGACCGGCAACGGTGGGCTGAAAGAAAGCATCGGCTTGGGTGAAAAGCCTTTGGTGTAGATAAACGGCATATCCCTAACCCGAACAAAACAGTAAAGCGCCCTGCCCCGGTCAAGATGGCCGGCACACCGGAGCGGCTCCTCGCCTGCGGATCTCAGCCGGAACCGGACTTTCGGTCCGTCGTAACCCGAAACTGACCTTGACTTGCGTCCGTACGCGGCAAGAACCACAGATGTCCGGCAAGGTCTTGGCGGCGGCTTCCCGGTCGGACAAGCGCCGCAACTGGTACATACGCCCTGGCCGCAATCCGGTGTCTGCTCGCCCTTCCGGGCGCGTTCAAACTCCTGCTTAAGGAACTCCCTGCTCACCCCGACATTCACAAAATCCCAGGGCAGTGGAGCATCAAGCGCCTGTTCCCTGGTGTAGGCATGCGGGTCAACACCTTCCTTTTCGCACGCCTCAAGCCAGGTTTCAAACTTGAAGTACTCGGTCCACTCCTGGAACACCCCGCCCTTTCGGTAAACCCGCTCGATGACCGGACCCAGTTTTTCATCACCGCGCGACAGCATCGCCTGGACAAAGGAACTTTCCGGATTCTGCCATTTCGCCTTGATATTCCGCCGGGTGAGAACCGACTTGAGCATATGGATCTTGGCCTGGATTTCCTTCACCCCGGCGAAACCGGTCCATTGCAGCGGAGTATGAGGTTTGGGCACGAACGGGCTCAGGTCATAGCGCACAGCCCGGGCCCGGCACAGCCGGGCGATTTCATCAATAAACCGGCCAATCTCCGCGACATCCGAGTCGGTTTCGCCCGGCAGGCCAATCATGAAGTAGAGCTTCACCCCATGCCAGCCGGCATCCAGTGCGGTACGGATGGACTCGAGAATTCGGAGTTCAGAGATGTCCTTGTTGATGAGCGACTTCAACCGCGGGGAAACGGTCTCAGGCGCAAACGTAAGTCCGGTTTTCTTCACCTCCTTCAGGTCAAATGCCAACTCGGGTGTGAACTCCTCGCCCCTGGTCGAAGGCAGGGAAACCGCAACCCGCCGTTCCTTGAGACGCGAGTTCAGTTGCTGGACAAGGTTCAACAGGTCCGGATAGTCCAGGGTCGAAAGCGAAAGCAGCGAGATTTCCTCCCATCCGGTGGCCCGTATTCCCCGTTCGGCCAAGCGTACGATTTCATCAACCGGCCTGAACCTGACCGGCCGGTTGATCATCCCGGCCTGACAGAACCGGCACCCTCTTGTGCAGCCCCGGTTGATTTCAATCGTGAGCCGGTCATGGATGGTTTCGCAGATAGGCACAACCGGCGGAAAAGGGAAATCCTCCTCTTTCAACTCTGCAATAACCCTCCGGCTGACCGACTTGGTCTTACCCGGCACAAAAACCCCGCTCAGCCGGCCAAGAGCAGATAGCAAATCGTCCCGGTTCTTGCGGTTCCAGCCCTGATACACTTCGGTGATTTCCCTGACCGGTTCTTCACCATCGCCCACCACAAACGCATCCACGAAACCGGACAAAGGCAGCGGATTCACCGTGCAGGGCCCACCCGCAATAACCAACGGGTGCTGAGATTCCCGTTCCTCCCGATGCAGCGGTATCTGAGCCAGTTCAAGAAAGTAGAGCAGGTTGGTGCAGCAAAGCTCGCTCTGAAGCGAAACACCCAGAATGTCGAAATCCTTCACCGGCCGCTTCGACTCGAGTGCATAAAGCGGCAGGTTGCGCTTCAGAAGCATCTCCCCGAAGTCAGGCCAGGGACAGAAGCACCGGTCGCAGGCAGCATTGTCCAGCCGGTTTATCACGGAGTAGAGAATACGCAGCCCGTAGTTGGACATGCCCAACTCATACACCTCGGGCATTGCCAGCACCCAACTTACCTGACACGAATCCGGGTCTTTAAGCAGGGCGTTGTATTCGCCGCCGGTGTAGCGGATGGGTTTGGTTGCAAGGGGTAGAACCTCGCTTATACAGTCAAACATCTAAGAAACTAAATGCTATCCATTCCGAATCAGAAGTCAAACAGACCCGCCGTCCGCTTTCAGGCCTTCTCCTAACCCCTTGTCCTGTTATCCCCTTTTCTTCACTCTCCCAATGTCTTGGTCAAGTGGAGTTCATTGTCATACCTGGTGATTCCTCTGCCGTCAGGCACATAACCCAGGCTTGGGTACAAACGGTTTGCCGCTGCATACTCAGGAGACTGCTTCACTGATATGCCAACAACCGGTTTTGAGTGCTCAAGAGCGATGCGCTCGGCCTGATGAACCAGTGCGGTTCCGATGCCCTGCCGTTGGAACTCATTGATGACATTCAAGTCTACGACTTCGGGAATGCGGTCCTGTTGAAACGGCTCATAACGTGAATTCCAGACGATGACCACATAACCGACAACCTCTTCTCTGTCCAACGCAACCAGAACCACCCGTTCACCCTGCCGCTGTCCGTCAAAGTATCTTTCATATTGAGAGCGCTTCTTGTGCCACCGGGCGAATGCCCGGATGATTCGGTCAATATCACCCGCCTCCATCTGCCTGATACATATCCCACGCGCCCGAACCTCAACCGACCTGATGAACAGTGTCTTGCCATCGCAGTATGCCTGACGCTCAGAACCGCACTTCTCAGCCAGCCTTTTCTTCAACCTGTAGTACTCCTGAGCCTTTTCAGGATGGGCTCGCAGAAAATCGCGGAACAGCAGGTGCCTTTCCCAGAACGCGCTCTTGTACTTGGCAAGATGCAGATGGACATTGTGCGGCCGCTCTCCCTTACCCACACAGTAGTACCAGTCCGGGTCTTCCGGACACGGAGTGACGTCCGTGTAACCGACTCTGCCCAATGCTGGCAGGCATTGCTCTACCGCTTCCTGGTCGCTCACACCGGCCAGGATGTCGATTGTCGGCTTGGCACCCAGCCCGGGAACCGCAGTACTACCCACATGCTCTATCCCCAGAATCCTGCGTCCGACCGCCCCAAGTATCAGCCGCTTCTCTTCCTCATACCGCACCGGCCACTCAGGGTCATACTCAACAATCACAACCGGACAACTCATACTAAACTACAGCCTTTCCCTCATTCTCTGTGCTCATTGGGCTTTTCATAACTCCTCTGCGCTGACCGCCCATACTTTGTCCCGGGCAAGCATATTGCCAATAGAAAATACAAGAACACCGCCATAAACTAATCCGATTCTCTTTCTGGTCAAGAGAACAGTTGTCACTTCCTGCAACAGCACGAACAACTAAGACTGGGGCGCCCATAAAGGACGCCCCAGAATTAAGAAACCTGAGCGGCTATTCCACCAGCAGCACTTTGGCGACCGATTCCTGGTCCTGAGTTCTGACTTTCAAGAAGTAGACTCCGCGCGCCAGGCTCTTCGGCTGCCAGAAGTACCTGCCTTCGCCCTTCTCGGTCTGGAACACTGTCCTCTCGACCTCACGACCGGACGCATCAAACGCGGTGAGTTCGACCGGTCCTGGAATCCGGCTGAAGTAGTGCACAAAAGTGCCGTTCCGGAACGGGTTGGGCATCAGGAATGTCCTTACGCCCTGCCCGGTCGCAATGCGGCCCGGGTTCTCTTCCACCCCCAGTATGTTGGCGTCATACCATTCCTGGGCCTTACCCGCAGCCTCGGTCCAGCACTCCTGGCTCGTGGCACCGACAACCGCGAACGCAACCCGCTGCATCATGCCAACCTCCAGGTTGAATGGCCCGGCCGAAGCCACAACAGACCAGTCATAGTTCCGGTTGGACTGGCGCTGTGCGATAGTGCCGTCCAGCAGCCGGAACTTCTGGCCGTCGGTCATGCAGGAGTCAGGATACACATACCTGGCATGGTCGACCGCAGTCAGGTTAGCGAAGCTGGTTGGGGCAAGCAGCACAAAGCCTGCGGTCGGGTTCTCGCTCGAAGCCTGCCGCATCCACACCCCGCGGCGGACCGTGTCCGAACCCGCGATGTTCGCGGTTGGTGAGGAACCGACATCAAAGTCACCAATCATCCCGACATGCAGGCCGTTGATTGCACTCGAACCATTGTTCTCGAAGTCAAAGACAACAATCGCCCAGTCATCATACTCGTTCTCAGTATTCATATACCAGCGCTGCTCGACACCGAGCCCTTTTGAAGAAGGATGCCCGCCGTCGCTCATGGTGTTCACCCACTGCTCATCAGCCGGTGTCGGCGGCATCACGAACCTGAAGCTGTCAAGCATCTGCCAGTCGTGGTTCGTACCCGAGTTCGCCGGCCGCGAGAAATGGTGGTCAGCAAGATAGCTTTCCGAGTTGCCGGCCATCAGCCCGCCGTAGAACAGACAGCTCGCAACACCTTTTGGAACCTGGAATCCGGTGCCCAGGTCGGTCGGAGGCTCGTCATACCCGATTGAGCCGATTGCGCAGACTGACAGCGAAACCTCGCCCGTATCCAGGGTAATTACATACTGGGGCGGCACCGGTGGCAGCCCGACCTGAATCCCGAACACATAAGTCCAGTCATGGACCCAGTTACTGGAATGCACCAAAAGGGTGCACGGAACTATAGTTCCTATTGGAATTGACGCATCAGCCGAAGCCGCAAACCGGTCCGCGTTATTGGTCCGGGTTGAGCCGGCCGGGATATCGCCGTAGGCTGAGCTCGAATCGGTAATCACAAAAAGGGAGTAGCCGGACCGCAGTTTCGCGGTCACATCCTCGGCCGCTTCGTTGCCCACATTGCGCAGGGCAACAACAATCTGCCCGCTTTCGCCCGGGTCAAATCTGCCGTCACCGTTTCCTCCGGGTGGGCTGTCAATGACCGTGTTGTTGTTGTAAATTACCAGCGGGCCGGTGGACAAAACCGACAGGGACATGTCATCGGCGAAGACCTTCGCCTCTGTATGACCGGCCCCTCAGCCGCTACGGCCGGTGCCGTAGCTCTCCAGATCGACCGTTATCTTGGCCACCTCAGCAGGATTCACCCCGGGGAGGTTGGCAAGCTCATCCGCGATGATGAAGTCGTAGTCCTCCCAGTTGGTGCTGGTCACGACGATAAGATGCAGGACCGACGTATTCTCCAGATTGCAGTTCGGAGTCTTCTGGATTATCATGGTCCGGCCCAGCAGTCCCCCGTGCGAATTGACGTACTCAAGAATAATCGCCGCATAAGCATAGTACCCGGTGCCCGAGATGTGCCTGGCGTAGAGCCTGGCTGAAGCCGAAAACTCAACATTGGTGCTCGGCAAATCAACGGTCTGCTTGATGCGGGCGAAATAGCGGTCGTACTTGTACACGTACGCTTCCATGTCAGGGTCGGGATGATGGCCGGTCGAGCAGTTGGCCGCCCAACTGCCCTGGTTGTTGTTTTGTTCTACTGTCCAGAAATCAAGGGAATCCTCGAAATCCCCGTTCTGGAGTAGCTCCTGCCCGAAACCGATGACCAGGAACATCGGCAGCAGGAGTAGAATGTACTTTCTCATTTGGTCTCCTTTCACGCCCGCGCTGATTCTAAAGGCCTGCCTTGATAATGTCAAGCACCGATTGCACCAACCGGCAACCTCAAATCGGAGCCAAACCGCCAAGAAGACTAAACACAAAGGCACCAAGGACACGAAGAAAGGCACAAGTCAAAAGGCAAAGTGCAAATCGCAAAAGGCAAAACCGCAAGGACCGTCGAAGACCTCCTCTCCCTTGAAGGGAGAGGATTGAGGTGAGGGTGAAGGATTCAACCGCCAAGAACGCCAAGGCCGCCAAGAGGAAAACTAACCACAGATAAACACGGATGAACACAGATGAGGGCGAAGTCAAAAGGCAAAGCGCGGATAGCGGTAGGCGGTCAGCGGATAGCGGATTTGAACCGCCAAGTCCGCCAAGTCCCGGTCATTGCGAAGCGAAAGACTCCCTCATCACCTATCAAAGCCTGGCGCGTGGCGCCGCCAATATGACTAATTCGTCATATTTCCACGGAGCCGGAATTCTCCCTAACCCCTTGAATCGCCATTCGTTATTCGGAATTCGCCATTTCCGCCTCCCCCGTCCCCTGAGCGGTTTCGTCTTCCCTTTCCACCGGCCTTTTTCTGAGCCTTTTTCCAACCCTTTTGCGATGCCTTTTCAGACACCTTTCAAGGTGCCTTTTTCAAGGTCTTTTTCCCGGCCTTTTGCTCGGGCTTTTTCAAAGCCTTTTCTCATGTCTTTGTCCCTGCCTTGTTGCAGGCGTTTTTCAAGACCTTTTGATGGGTCTTTTCACAGGTCTTTCCCAACGCCTTTCTCAAGGCCTTTCCTAAAGCCTTTTCAAATGCCTTTCCGCAGGCCTTTTTCAGAGCCTTTTCGCAAACCTTTTGACAAGCCTTTTCAGATGCCTTTTCTCGTGCCTTTTTCAGAATTAGAAGTAAATCCGGCAAAACCTCAGCGACCCTTGACATCCGCAGCCCAGCCGCTATTTTATGCTTGTAGGAATTATAATGAATCACATTCTTCTGAACCGCAAGGGTGACACCCTGAGTTCTCTCAAGGGTATTACCCTCGTCCGATGGAGGCCAAATGCCTGACAACCTCCTCTACTTCGGCGACGGTCACACCCGCCGCTGTGCCATGAAGATTGACAAGAAAGACGATTGGAGCGCAGCGGACACTGCCATCCGATGGCAGAATGGAAGCGTAGCGGACACTACCATCAGATGGTAGAACAGACGAAGCTAGATGGGTAGGAGTTAAACAATGTGTCCCCGGAACTCCCCTCCGGCGTAATGCGTTATGCGTAATGCGTCGTGCGTGAATTGCGTAACGCGTCGTGCGGCGAATTGTGCTGAGTTTGATGCTCTGTTTCATTGTGTAAGGCAGGTTCTCGTTCACGCTCTGGTTCAAGCTGAGCTTTGAACCGGGCTTGTTTGTGTGCCTTGAATTGAAGAGGCTTCTGTGCTTTCTGCTGTCTTCGATTCCGTCTTTGCTTTTCTCTTCAGAGCTGTCGAACGTGCTTTCGTTCATTCTCGGCTTTGCTGTGCAGAAGACGCTCTTTCTGAAACTCCGGTTCAGACTCTGCTTTGTGCTGAACCTGAAGCTGAAATCCGAACTGAAATCGAGAACCACCTCCCCAGTGACCTCCCAGCAGCTCTGGAGCAGCTCGGTCCGCTGCTGACTCCGCAGCCCACTCCGCTGCGGGCCCGGCTCGATAAGGGTCAACCAGATTTGTCCTGGTCTTGGTGCCCTTGTGATCTGTTTTCTTCTTGGCGTTCCTTCGACTTCGCTCAGGACATACCTTGGCGGTTGGATACTTCCCCCTCACCTCAATCCTCTCCCACAAGGGGCGAGGAAGCAAACCAGCCGACCGCTGACCGCCTACCGTGGAAAGGCTGAAACATGAAGGCGGAAGGATGAACTACGGTCAGGAAAGAAACCGCGCTCCGCTTACCGCTGACGGCTGAAGAGAGAATTCTCGACAGGCTCGAAAGGACACGACCCTGACAGCCGACAGCCAACAACTGAATCGCGACAGGGATGTCGCTGCCACGCAACAGTAGAGTCGTTGCAGTCCATAGAGGCGGAAAAGCGGTGGCTTGCGCCTCCGCACTCCATAGCAACGACAGAGTCGTTGCACTCCAGAACCCTGTATCCCGTATCCTGTGTCCAGTATTCTATCTGTGCTTATCTGTGTTCATCTGTGGTTAGTTCTCCTCTTGGCGTTCTTGGCGGTTCCAATCCGCTCTCCGCTGACCGCCTACCGCTATCCGCGCTTTGCCTTTTGACTTGTGCCTCTCTTCTTGCCCTTTGCGCCTTTGTGGTTGAATTCCGCTAACTGCTCTGTTTGACGACTGCCTCCGGCTGCAGAGAATCTGAGTATGGGCGATTACTACCGTGAGACTCTTTCTGCTGAGCGGCTGAAGCGCTGCTACGACATCGCGCCACCACGCGTGAAACAGTACCTTCAGGCCGAACTGGACCATGTCCTTACCTTCATCCGGCCCGAGGACAAAGTCCTTGAACTCGGCTGCGGCTACGGCCGGGTTCTCGGTCCCCTGGCCCGAAAAGCCCGGCTCGCGGTCGGTATCGACACTTCCCGGGCCAGCCTGAACCTCGGCCGGAAAACGCTCCAGCAGTTTTCCAACTGCCTGCTCCTGGAAATGAGTGCGGTTCAGCTCCGGTTTCCCGACCGGTTCTTCGACCGGGTCGTCTGCATCCAGAACGGCATCTCGGCGTTCCATGTCAACCAGCAGGACCTTATCCGGGAAGCTGTTCGCGTCACCCGGACCCAAGGCACAGCCCTGTTCTCCAGCTACTCGGACAGGTTCTGGGACGTCCGTCTGGAGTGGTTCAGACTCCAGTCCGAACTCGGGCTTGTCGGTGAACTCGACCCGGACCGGACCGGCAATGGCGTGATTGTGTGCCGGGACGGCTTCACCGGCACTGCGGTCCGGCCCGACCGGTTCCGGTCTTTGACCGCAGGACTTGATGTCAGAACCCGAATCCACGAAGTGGACCAGTCAAGCCTGTTCTGCGAAATCACCCCAACCCGCCAGCCTGCGCCTTCCCAAGAACCGAAATAGAGCCACGAAGAACACGAAGAACGTGGAAGTCAAAAGGCAAAGTGCAAAAGTCAAAATGCAGAATCTCAACACAAAGGCACCAAGAACCTAGCGCGGCCCCCGAAGGGCCGCAACCAAACCAGGATTGGCCACGAAATCACGAAATACACGAAACGGAAGTCAACCGCCAAGAACGCCAAGGGAAAAGTGAACCACAGATAAACACAGATGGACACAGATGAGGAGAAGTCATAGGTCAAGAGCCAAAGTGCAAGAGGCAAACCCGCAG
>JAUWNN010000296.1 GCA_030612625.1 Caldifarciminota bacterium | reverse complement strand
CATTGCGAGGCCACTGCAGGTGGCCGTGGCAATCCGACCGAAGGTCGCTGCGAGCGCAGCGTGGCAGTCTTCCGGCCTTTAGCTGTCAGCCGTTAGCCGTGAGCAATCGGAAATCGACAGTCGAAAATCGGCAGGGCGGTCATCGCCCTTCCGGCCCCTGGGCGAATGTCAAGATTAAAGACCTGACCTCCTACCGACCACTGACGGTGCGCAGGGCAGGGCTGCGAGGAGGTATTTTGGGAAAAGAGTCGCTGTCCCTATTTCCCTCGGGCGCTGGAGACCCTTCGGTTCGTCAGGCTCACTCAGGGTGACATCCATGGATGTCATCTCGGCGCAGCCGCGGCAATCCGACCGAAGGTCGCTGCGCGCGCAGCGTGGCAGTCTTCCGGCCTTTGGCAGTCAGCGGTAGGCCGTCTTGCGCCTTATCCGAGAATTCGATGGTGGTGAGGGTCAGAATTAAGTATTGTGTCCCCTTATCTCAAGTATTGTGTCCCCTTATCTCCGTGTCCCCTTATCTCCCTAAGGACCGGCCAGGACCCTTTGACCCAGTCCCCGGAGGAGAGTCTAGTTCTGAGGCAGTTCTTGCACACGTTGAGCTGTTTTCCGTCCGGAACCGTGTGCACTATCGTTACGACGTTTTCTCCGGCCAAAGATAGGCAGCCTTCGAGTTGCTCCTGACATGACCCGACCGTGGTGCCGTTGATTGAGACGCGAAGAGGCGTCTTGACCTTTGACGATGCTGCACTGTCAGCGCCGCCGCGCCCTGGTTCCACAGCTATCTCCATGGAGTCCAGAAGCTTCCTGACGACTACGTCCATGCCTTCGGAGGACTCAACCGCAAAGATGTCGGCCAGCAGGGCTGAGTGCGTCGCGATTTCGTCGTGAGTGATGCGGTGCCAGACAGGTAGCACGGCTCGCTCTTGAGCCTTGCTAACCAGCGCATTCAGCTCCTTCCTGGGCCACCTACGGCGCAGTCCGAAGAAGTTGCGACTCAGAACCACAACACCACGTCGAGACTTCGTGAGTCCCTCGTCGATTTTCCCTGCTAGGCTGTCTCCGATCTTCAGCTCGAACCCGGCGTACCATACCTTGCAGTGCTGCTTGAGACGCGCTGCGAGTTCGTCGACGAAGTCCTTCTTGTCGGCGCCCGCGTGGCAGATGAAGCAATCGTACGCGCCCTCTGAGCGAGTGCCCTCGCGGTTGCGCCCTGGCATGTTCTGCTCTCTGGCTTCCTCAAGCCTAGCGAGGCCCTCGTCCGTGATACGACAAATCTGTACCGGCTGGCCTCCACGGGCTTCCGTGGATAGTGACACAAGGTGGTTCTTCACCAGTAGCTTCAACTCCCGTGAGATCAGCGTCGGGTCCAAGTGGGTATCTTGCAGCAGCTTCGTTAGTTCGACGCCGGTGCGGTAATCTGCCTCCAGGGCTCCTAGTAGTTCGGTCTGAAGCGTCCGCGTCCACTCCCGCTCATAGCTTGCATTCTTGGTGAACCTGAAGCGTGGCCTGTGGTTACCGTCTTCCAACTCATCGGTCTCCATGAACACGCCGAGGACGCTATCGCCCCTACCGCCAAGCCAGATCTCTTCCCTTTCAGGTAGACGGCCATAGTACAGCGCTTGTTTGGTTGCCTCCACGAGTGTGTCTTCGAGTTCCCTCCATCTCTCCTCTTGGTGAGGGTCGCCGTAGCCCATGCCGCGGTAGGCCCACGTGAGATGACTTGAGCCTATCCAGAGCTTCGAGGCTACTGTGTGGGTCTCCGCATGTCGCACTGCAATGAAGCGGCCGCTGTAGTCTTTGCCGAGGTGGGTCCAGTCAAATTGGTCTATTACAATGTAGTACCGGCCACCGTTGGCATCAAACCACGAATTTTTGGGACACATTCTTACCTCCTACCCATCCAACTTCGGCTGGTCGGGTTGCTTGTCAATCTTCAATTCTGCCCAGGACATTTCTACAAAAATACCGCCTGGGCTGGGGTTGTCAAGCGGTATCCGCTGAACGCTTACCGCCAGCCGCTGACGGCCAAAAGCCGGAAGGCTGCGACGTCGCTTCGCTCCTCGCAGCGACCTTCGGTCGGATTGCCACGGCTTCGTCTCGCAACGACAAAGGGCGCAGGCGCAGAGAGTTTCTCACGGTCGCTGCGTTCCCTCAGAATGACATTGAGTGGCGCTGGCTCGGTGGCTGAGAAGGTCATAGTCTGAACGGGCGGACCGGTCAAGTTGCTGTGCAGGCGGAAAAGGGGATGCTCTGGAGGGCGCTCTGGGGAGCAGCTTGGAGAGCGATTTGGGGAACGCCTTGGGAGACGACCCGGAAGGCGATTCGCCAGGCGACTCTCACAGCGGCCCGGAAGGCGGCGAAGAGGACGACTCTGAAGACGACCGGGCAAGCGGCCCGGATAGCGGCTCAGCAAGCGGCGCGGGGAGCAGTTCAGACAGCGGCTCAGAGAGCGACCTGGAGAGCCACGAGGAGAGCGACCCTGACAGCGACCTTGAGGGCGGCGGCCCAGACGACCCCTGGGTATTGGTCTGAACTCACTCTCATTTCGACTAAGTCCCGGAAATGCCGTAGATTCGGATGTTTTGCGACGGGCTGCCTGGATACGGCTTCAGGGCTGCTTGGGTTCTACCGATTGGTATAATTGACAGAATGGATATCTGGTCATGACGCTGGCCGAGAACTTCAGAGGATTTGGCAAAGAGTTCGGAGCACGGTTGCGTGAACTGCGCAAGGCTGGGTGAGATCTGTCCCAGTCGGTTCTCGAAGCGATTCGAAACGAGGTCTTCACCATCGGCCCACCGGTTGGGCCGTAATCGGCTGAAGGCCGACAGGTA
>JAUWNN010000101.1 GCA_030612625.1 Caldifarciminota bacterium | reverse complement strand
AAGCTGAAATCCGAACTGAAATCGAGAGCCACCTCCCCAGTGACCTCCCAGCAGCTCTGGAGCAGCTCGGTCCGCTGCTGACTCCGCAGCCCACTCCGCAGCGGGCTCGGCTCAATAAGGGGCGACCAGGTTTGTCCTGGTTTTGGTGTCTGTTGGCGACCTACCGCCAGGCTTGCCCAATTCACGCACAACGCATAACGCACGACGCATTACGCGTCCTGTGTTGAGATTCTTGTATCGATTTTCGGGCGCCTTGTTCGCCTTGTCCGAGAAGCCGATGGCGCGGATGGAGTCTATAATTAAGTATTATGTCCCCTTAATAATGTATTGCTCGGGGGTGTCCAGGAAATCAAGGGTCAGTGTTGTGAGTATTCTGACACCTGTGCCCAGCACATCTTCGTCTATGTCGAACCGGCTGGAATGGTTCACTTCGGTGATGCCTTTTTCCCGGTTTGATGCGCCGAGGAACATGAACATGCCCGGGATTTTCTCCAGGTAGTATGCGAAATCCTCGGCCCCGAGATTCAGGTCTACGTTGTCGACCACGCTGGGAAAACGTTCCTTGAGAACCGTTGTTGCCCGGTGCACGAACTTCGCATCGTTCACCAGCACCGGATATCCGGAAACGACCTTTAACTCATAGTGCGGCTCTGTGCCGGCATTTGGATTCCGGTGCTGCTCCATCAGGCTGTCCAGGTTCCTTCTCATGGTCTGTTCGATTGTCTGCGCGGTCGCATCGTCGAACGCCCGGAAGCTGCCGCTGATTGCGACTTGGTCCGGGGTCTGGTTGTACTGGGTTCCGCCTTTTATGGTCCCGAATCCCAGTACATAGATGCACTTCGGGTCAAGCCGGGTCTTGATGTCGGTCTGAACCGATGAGATGAACCGAGCCGCAATCATCAGCGGGTCGATGCATTCCTGGGGACACATGTGATGCCCGCCTTTGCCCCGGATTCGCAGATTGTAGTCACAGGGATGAGCCAGGTACGGCCCGGCCCGGTATCTTATCTCTCCGGCGTCAGCACCGCCGAGCAGGTGAACACCAACGATTGCGTCAACGCCGTCAAGACCGCGGTCTTTGATGACCCTCACTGCACCGCCGGGCAGTTTCTCCTCAGCAGGCTGGAAGATGAGCCGGACATTACCTTTCAGGTTCTCGCGCCGCTCCTGCAGTAGTCTTGCCGCGGCCAGGACCATGGCCATATGACCGTCATGGCCGCACGCATGCATGACGCCGTCGTTCTTTGAGCGGTATTCCTTGTTCAGGTCGGTTTCCGGTTCCTGAATCCGCAATGCGTCCATGTCGGCCCGAATCGCGATTGTCTTGCCTTTTTCTTTCCCATGGATTGTCCCGATTACACCGGTTTCTGCGACCTTCCTGTTCTCAATGCCGAGAGAATCCAGTATCTCGATTATTCTCTTCTGGGTCTGGTGTTCCTCGAAGCTCAGTTCGGGGTTCTGATGGAACCAGCGTCTGAGTTGAACGACCCAGTCGAGCAGTTCCTTGTCCGGCTTCATATCATCTGTCATATTTCGTCTCCATTCAGATGGCTGCGGTCCTGCCCGGCCGCTTCCAGCGCTCTTTCTGCCAGGAGCCTGCGTTTTTCCTTGCCCCGGGCTTTCTGTTTCAGCACCGGCACCAGGCCGAAGTTGGCGTTCATCGGCTGGAACTCCTGATTCGGGGTAGTGATGTACTTCAGCAGCCCGCCGAGCATCGTCTGTTCAGGGAATTGAACCAGGTCCTCACTTTTGCAGAAACGGGCCGCATTGATGCCGGCAACCAGGCCGGCGGCTATGGATTCCACATATCCTTCAACCCCGGTGAGCTGGCCGGCCACAAACAGGTCGGGCCGCACTTTTGTCTGCAGCGTGGGTAGAAGCACCTCCGGGCCATGAAGATAGGTGTTCCGGTGCATGCTGCCGAAGCGGAGGAATTCGGCTTTGTCCAGACCAGGAATCATCCGAAACAGACGTTTCTGCTCGGACCGTTTCAGCCGGGTCTGGAATCCTACCAGGTTGAACATCGTTCCTTCGGCGTTCTCCTTTCGCAACTGGACAACCGCAAAAGGGCGTTTGCCGGTTTTCGGGTCAACAAGCCCGACCGGTTTCATAGGACCGAAAGCCAGGGTTTCTTTGCCCCTGCGTGCCAGTTCTTCGACCGGCAGGCAGGGCTCAAACAGACAACGTTCCTCGAAATCCTTCATTGGATGGAGTTCTGCTTCCAGCAGTTCATTTACCAGCCGGTCATACTGTTCTCTGGTCAACGGGCAGTTCAAGTAGTCCTGACCTACGCCGTAACGAGAGGCGGCAAACGCCACGTTCATGTCAATCGAGTCAGCCGCGACAATCGGGGCGATAGCGTCATAGAAGAAAAGTCGCTTAACTCCGAGCAAACCGGTCAGCGAGTCGGCTAGTTCCGGAGAAGTCAGAGGCCCAGATGCAACGATGGCCAGTTTGTCCGGGATTTCTTTTATCTCTTCCCGAACCACTTCGATTCCGGCATCGTCCAATGCCGACTGCACTTCGGCTGAGAACCGCTGTCTGTCCACCACCAACGCTTTGCCCCCAGGAATCCGGGTTCGCTCCGTGCACTCAAGTAAAACGCACCCATAGATGCCCAGTTCCGCTTTCAGCAGCCCGTGCGCATTGCCCGGCTCGGTTGACTTGAGCGAATTAGAGCAGACCAGTTCGGCCACGTCGCCGGTCCGGTGCGCTTCGGTCTGAACATCGGGCCGCATTTCATGGAGTCGTGCGCTGACTCCGTGCTTCGCGCACTGCAGCGCAGCTTCGCACCCGGCCAGGCCCGCACCGATGATTTGCACTGTCACGTCTTCAAGCATAACAGAAGTTCCTTCGTGCTGCCACTCCGAGTTGAATCCGCTCCCCCTGTCACCCTGAGCCAAACCTGCTCCCCTGTCACCCTGAGCGCAAGCGAAGGGTCTCGTCTGCGCTGGAGATTCTTCGGTCGCTGCACTCCCTCAGAATGACAGGCGGGCGTGCATACATGAAACGGGGCGGGATTTCCACCCGCCCCGTTGTGAGACATCGCTCTAGTAAAGCCCCTGAATCCTGCGCCCGGCCGGGTATTCTACTGTGAACTCAAGGTTAATCTCGAACTCCTCTTTCGGCGCAAGCTCGGGCTTCCAGGTATAGGTTCCTTTGTCCTTATCCTGCTCAAGGAACCTGGGCTCTATCCTGGTAACCTTGACTTTGATTTCCTTCTGTTTGGAAACCGGCACCTGCTCGACAACTTCTATCTCAATCGGCTTGGGATGGTAGTTCTCGACTGTTGTCTTGTACACAAACTGGATCTTCTCGGTCTTCTTGAACAGCCCGGACTTGGACTTGAAGCTTTTCACCAGTTCGCGCGTGACCTTGACCCGCTCGTCAACACCAAAGCTGACTTCGGTTGACTCTTCGGGCGCGACCGCGGGCAGCCAGGTTGAGCCGGTGTATTCATCCCCAACATAGGTGTTGCCTTCGCCGGCAAGGAATACGAACTCCGTAGAATTGACCAGCCTGCCCTGGAGGAACGCCTGGGCTTTTGCCCTTGGCAAGGTGTAGTAACTGAACTCGGCCGGCAAATCGGATTCGTGCAACCGGAGCTTCTTTGGGGACTCGCCGCTTGCCAGCGTCACCCGGCCAGGTATCACGTACTGGAGTGAAATTCCGGTTTCAACCGCCTGGACGTGTTGGGTCTGGTCCAAGTCAAGTCCTCGTCCGGACTCGGCGGCCTTTTCCTCAGCCATTGCTCCGGCAACCAGCCAGCCGCCCGCCTTGCCTCTGGCCCTGGTGAACGCCTCGATGATTGACAGGTACCAGGGCTGTGGTGTCGGCGCTGTAATCCCGAGCATCGGCACAGATGTGGAAAGCACCACTTTCACCCGGTTCCAGTCTTCCCCGGTGCGTTGGGACAGTTTTGCGAAATAGGTGAGCGCCACTTCACCGTCGGCCGGCTGTGCCCGCAATTCGTAATATGGTGACCAACTCGCACCGCTGCTGATGACATAGGACAGTCTGACCCGGTAGGTCCCGGCCAAAGCATCGTAGTCAAACCGTACCTCTTTCCGGTTCTCGATCGCGGCGCGGGCATCGTTGTACTCCCGGCGTGCCGCGTTCAACTGCTCTTCGATTTCCTTCTCTTCCCGCTCCAGTTTCAACATCCGCGCCATAGCCTTGGCCAGTTCATCCGCCATGAAGGAGAGCGCGCTTCGCCATGACTGGGGCGACACCTTGCCCTGTTGCAGTTCCTTGGAGATAAGCTCGGGCGCGCCAAGCTTTATGGACTTAAGGAAATCGCCTTTAGCTTTGAGCACCGCTTTCTCGTCCTTCAACTCTCTCGAGTTGTCTTCCAGCTTCTCGACTTTCTTCTTCAGCTTCTTCACCGCGGGTGTCGGCTCGTCAATGTATCCGCGCTTGACCTGGACTTCACCGATTTTCATTCCCGGTGCCTTGATGCGCACCGTATTGTCCTGCAAAGCCCCGGGCAGTCCGGGGAAAACCAGTTCGCCCGAGCCTGAGACGGTCACTTTCGCAGTTCGGATAACGCTCACCTGGTTCGGGTAAACTACCACGGAATCGACTTTTGAGTTGACGGTCAGACTCACGAGCACCAGCAATAACGGAACCATCATTCCTCCTTATGGTTTGGCACTGTCTTACAATATCAAGATACATTCGGACGACTCGTTTCATTCCATCCTGTCTGGTGCCAATGTCAAGTATTTGGGTTTGCCTAAGAGAAAAGGCGGGGCCTCAAGGCCCCGCCCGATATTGTACAACCGGTCCTAGAACAACCCCTGCGCTCTCTTGCCCGGCGGGTATGCGACCGTGAACTCGACGTTCAGCTCGAGTTTACCCCGTGGCTCAATCGTCCGCTTCCAGGTGTAAAACCCCTTCTCCTTGTCAAGCTCATCCTGCCTCGGCTCCACTCTGGTGACCGAAACCTTGATTTCCTTCTGCTTGGAAACCGGCACCAGCTCGATGATTCTGATATCCGCTGCCTCGGGATGGAAATTCTCGACTGTGGTCTTGTACCAGAACTGGAGCTTCTCGGTCTTGGTGAACAGCCCGCCGCTGGACTTGAAGCTCTTGACCAGCTCCCGTTGCACCTTGACCCGCTCGTCGATTCCGAAGCTGACTTCGGTCGACTCCTGGGGTGCGGCAGCATCCAGCCAGGTCGTACCCGTGAACTCGTCCCCGACATACGTGCTCGCCTCGCCGTCCAGAAGCACGAAATCAGTCGTATTCACCATCCTGCCGGTCAGGAATGCCTGCTGCTTCACGCGGGGAACGCAGAAGTACCCGAACTCCACGTCCAGTTCGGCCTCTTCGAGCTGCAACTTCTTGACCGGCTCCCCGCTCTTCAGGCTCACCCGGCCGGGCACCACGTACTGGAGCGAGATTCCGGTTTCCTCT
The DNA here is from genome assembly GCA_030612625.1 of Caldifarciminota bacterium. Taxonomy (GTDB): domain Bacteria; phylum Hydrothermota; class Tepidihabitantia; order Tepidihabitantales; family Tepidihabitantaceae; genus UBA3079. The sequence goes on along the minus strand of JAUWNN010000101.1, from coordinate 4,649 downwards.
ACTTCGATGCGAGGAGGCGCGCCCCTTACGGCTACGCTGGGCGCCGCCGTACTGACGCCTGCCTGCATCCCCACGATTTCGGAGAGTTGCGACACGGGCATCCGCTGAAACTCCCTACCCGCCATCTGCTTCTTCTGGGCCGCCTGCTTGTTGGCCCGGTACGCATAGAGGTCCACCAGGCTCAGATACCAGGGCTTGGGCTCAGGCGCAGTGACCACCACCGCGGGCCTGGTTGTGGAAAGCACCACTTTCACCCGGTCCCAATCCTCGCCCGTACTCTGGGACAGTTTGGCGAAGTAAGTCAACTCCACTTTGCCCTTGTCCGGCTTTGCCCTGAGCTCATAATACGGCACCCAACCCGCACTGTGCCCGATGACATATCCCAGCTTCACCTTGTAGGTCCCGGCTCCGGCCGAGAAACTGAAGCTCACGTCCTTGCGGTTCTCAATCGCGGCCCGGGCCGCGGCATACTCCTGCCGGGCAGCCTGCAGCAGTTCCTTGGTTTCCTTGACTTCGTGCACAAGCTCGAGCAGCCCTCCTTTCACCTTGCCTAGTTCGCCGGCCATGAAAGACAGTGCGCTACGCCAGGACTCGCTCGACACTTTGCCCTGCTGTAACTCCTTGGAAATCAGTTCGGGCGCGCCGAGCTGAATCGACTTCAGGAACTTCTCTTTGGCCTGGAGCACTTCGCGTTCGTTGGCCAGTTCCCGAAGCTCCAGTTCCAGTTCCTCGACCCGGTCCTTGAGTTTCTTGACGGTCGGTGTCGGCTCGTCAATGTATCCGCGCTTGCCCTGGACTTCGCCGATTCTCATTCCCGGGGCCTTAATCCGCACCGAGTTGTCCTGCAGGGCCCCCGGCAGGTCTTCGAACACGACCTCACCCGGACCGCTGACCGTGACCTCGGCCGAACGCACGACCATTACCTGATTCGGATAGACAACCACCGAGTCCACCTCGGAATCGACAGTCAAGCCGACTAGCGCCAGCAGTAGAAAAACCATTTTTCCTCCTTTGGTTTGTTCATCTTATGTGCCGAAGCCTGGCCGTATCATTCTCGCCGACCTCGCACAATCGTTCCGCCGCCCAGGACCATATCGCCTTGATAGAACACCGCGGCCTGACCAGGCGTTATTGCCCATTGCGGTTCGTCAAAAACCAGTTCGGCCCGGCCGTTTCCCAAGGACTTCACAACCGCGGCCGCGGCCGGGCCTTGATGCCGAATCTTGACCGTCATACTTAGACATGACTCGGCCGGTCGGGCTGCAATCCAGTGCAGACCGTCAACTTCAGCCGCCTGTGAATAAACGTCCTTTTCAGTACCAAGTATCACCGCATTGGCTTCCGGGTCAATGCAGACGACATAGCGCCGCTCGCCGAATGCGATTCCCAGTCCCTTGCGCTGGCCTACGGTGAAGTTGACGATTCCGTGGTGCTGTCCGAGTTCATTGCCTTGAGTGTCCAATACCGGGCCGGACCGGAACAGTTCTGGTCTTCGTTTGCGCAGGAAACCGGCATAGTCATCATCCGGGATGAAGCAAATCTCCTGGCTTTCCTGTTTATCCGCAATCGGCAGTTCCAGTTCCCGCGCCAGGTCCCTGACCTGTTCCTTGGTGAATTCACCGACCGGCATCAGGACCCGCTTCATCTGTTCCTGGGTCAACCGGTAAAGGAAGTAGGACTGGTCCTTTTGCGCGTCCTTTCCTTTGCGCAACTGCCAGAGCCCGTCGTCATCTCTGTTCAATCGGGCATGATGGCCGGTGGCAAGCCGCTCTGCACCCAGTTCTTCAGCCTTTCGCAGAAGGGCGCCGAACTTGACCCGCTCGTTGCACCTGATGCACGGGTTCGGGGTGCGGCCATTGGCATACTCTTGGCAGAAATCCGCTACCACTTCTTCTTCCAGAATCTTTCGGAAATCGAGAACATGGTGTGGTATGCCTAGTCGGGTCGCGACTTCTCGGGCATCATCTATCGCTTTTGACCCGCCCGGGCCTTCGGCCAGCTCGGCAACCTGCATCGTCACCCCGACAACTTCGAAACCCTGTTGCTTCAAGAGCGCGGCAGCCACCGACGAGTCAACCCCGCCGCTCATCGCTGCTACGACATGCATTGCCCAATATGCATTACGCTTTACGCTTTATGCATTACGCATCATGCATTATGCGTCGGTCTGATTGTCTTCAGCCTCGAGTTCCTGACTGAGCGCTTCCCACAGACGTTGGTGGACCAGCGACGGCATATCACAGCACGACTCCATCTGGCAATAGGAGACAGTGCGCCTCATGCTCCAGAACAGCCGTGTGCAGCGCGGACAGTCCTGGAGATGGATTATGATTCTGTGCCGCACTTCCTCAGTCGCTTCACCGTCAAGGTAGTCCACCAGTAGCTCCAGGAGTTCGTTACATTCGATGCACTCATTACTGTTATCTGTCATGGTAACTCCATTACAGGTATCCTGCCAGTTTCTCGCGCAGAACCAGCCGGCCGCGATGGAGCCGGGACTTGACCGCCGACACCGACAGGTTCAGGACTTTGCTTACTTCCTCGTTGCTCAGGCCTTCCAGGTCGCGCAGGACCACCACCGAACGGTAGTCAGGCGCCAGCGAATCTACCGCATCCTGCAAGGCCTGTCGCATCTCCCGCTGTTTCATCATCTTTTCCGGGCTGTACTTGTAGTCCGGAATCTCGAGCCGCAGGTCGTGGTGTTCTCCGACCGGCTCATCCAGGGATATTACCGGCGGCGACTTCCGCTTCCGCAGTTTGGTCAGACTGGTATTTGTGGCGATGCGATACAGCCAGGTAAAGAAACTGGACTTGAACTGGAACTTGTCGATAGCCCGGTAGGCGCGCAAGAAGGTGTCCTGCAAAGCCTCGCTGGCATCCTGATGGTTACCCAGGAGCCGGTAGGCGATGTTGTAGACTTTCCGCTCATAGCGCCGGACCAGTTCCTCAAACGCTTCGGCATTGCCTGCCTGGACGCGCTTCACCAGTTCCCTATCCGGTACCGGCAGCGCCTTGGGCGCTACCTGAAGCTGTTTACTGCTGGCCACTTCTGCTAAGATACGTCCTCTATCGAGCCTGTCAACCTGACCTATCAGGGCAGCGGCGGCACAACCCGTCGGCCCCGTCCTCTGGGCGGCGAGTTGTCAAATACCTGCACTACGTGGTAGATAACACCAATCGAAGGTCTGGGCGAACGGCCGTGGAAATAGTCATGCACCATGTTGATGTATTCCGCAACCTGTTTCTCGTAATCGGTCAGGTTCGGGTCATCCGGATGCAGCATCTGGGCAATGCAGCGCAACTCATAGGACTCGGGCAAACCGAGGAATACAATGGTTACGGCCGGGTCAACCATCTGGTTCAGGAAGGTATGAGTCTCAAAACCGGGCTGGGCATAAAGCTCAAGCGATGTCTGTTTGGTCGGGTCAAGAATCTCCCTGCTGTGCTGGTAGAGGCTTTCCATGACCCCGAGTTTCTTCACCATCGGGTCGTCCCAGGTCTGTTTCAGGAGCTCAATCATCTCCGGAATCTTCTCGGGTTTCGGCAGCCCGCCCATGCCCTTGACCGCATTGTTGATTGTGAAATGGGTGTCACGGCGCTTGGTGCCATGACTGGCTACCATTCCGAAGTGCGGCCCGGCAAGCGAGGGCATCTTCATTTCCTTTGTCTCGATCATCTGCTTCAACTCTGCGAGTTGCTTCAGCCGGCTCTCAAAGTTCCACTTCAAGAAGCCCTCGGGCAGTTCAACAATCTTGAAATCCTGCCAGTTACCCTCAACCTTTGCCCTGATTATGCCTTTGTCCAATCGCGAAGCATCAACCACATCCTGGTGGAACCAGCCGGTCCACCGGCCCCGCTTTCCGCTGGGGTCGGTTGTGTCCGGAACGAACTCTACATCCTGCCAGTAATTCGTTTCTCCATGCTCCGGATTGTCGAACTTCGGGCCGGCTTCACCGCACATCATCACCATCACTCCGGCCAGCACTACTGTCAGCCATGCTTTCATCTTTTCCTCCTTTATTATCTTCTGCCAGAACTCGGACAATCACCGGTAGCCTCTTGCCTGACCGGCCAGCCATCAGGTCAACAGTCTTCACAATCGCCAGCCCTGTTGCCAATCCGATACCGGCCAGTATCGCTGCCCAGGTATCGTTCCACAGCAGGCTGCCGGCAATCACGCCCGCCACCATCAATAGTGCGGGCAGGCCGAAAACAAGAGCGGCTGAGCCGAACCGGCCCTTTTCCGGAGTCCGTACTGTTACCTTGTCGCCAGCCTCGGCCCCGGCTTCGTTCCGGGCCGTTACCAGCTTCACTTTCTTGCCGCCCCAGTTGCAGAAGCCGGATGCACCGCATCTTTTGCAGGCTTCGCCCGGCACGACTTCAACCTCGGCCCGGTCGTTCCGGACCGCAACGACTCGTCCGTCTTCTTCCATGTCCGACTCGACTATGCCGTATAGAAGGCCGTTGGTCAAGAACTGAAGTGAAGACCCGAAAACCGATATAGGAATCTCAACACAAAGACTCACTATGTCAAACAGAGCTTGATGTTAGCCTCATACGGTGGCGCATGATTTGAGCCAAGTGACGGTCTTCATTGTAATTGCTCCGGTCTCGCCACACAGCATACGCGATCTTCAGTAGCAGGTTCG
>JAUWNN010000177.1 GCA_030612625.1 Caldifarciminota bacterium | reverse complement strand
AACGAATTGGCCACGAAACCACTAAATCCACCAAATAGAACGATGAACGAATAACGAGCAACGAATTGGACACGAAATCACGAAAGACATGGAATGAATCCTGGGCAGCAGACCCTGCGGTCTCGCTTGCGTCCCGCCGGGCGTCATCGCCATCACAATACGATGCGTTTGACTTTCAGTGTTGACCTGCCGAAGTTCAGCAGCAGCCCGGTTCTCAGGCCGGTTGCCTTGAGGTATGACATAAGCTGTGCGATATGACTGCCGTTGAACTCCCGCGTCGCCTTGAGCTCGACGACAATAGTGTCGTCCACGACAAGGTCGAGCCGGTGTTCGCCAACCACTTCACCGTCATAGCGAATGTGTACTTCCTTCTGGGTGTCAGCCTTCATGTTGTTCTTGCGCAACTGGATGAGCAGGGCGGCATGATAGATGGATTCAAGGAAGCCGGGCCCGAGCTCTCTATGGACTTTGATGGCCGAGTTGATGATACGGCCGGACAGCTTATCGAACTCCATGTTCAGTATTCAGTTGGGTGCCCGGCGACGCACTTGGCACTTCCTGTGTTTGAAACCAGAGATGGTCTGTCCGCTTTCGTGTTCTTCGTGTTTTCGTGGCTTCTTAATACCGGGAGCCTTGTATGCCTCGTTGTTTTTCGTGTTCTTTGTGGCTTCGTGGCTCTATTTCGATTCTTGGGCAGTGCGGGCCATGAAGTCAGCTATCCGGCTATTTCTTGGGGTAGTCGTAGAAACCCTTGCGGGTCTTCCGGCCCAGGTATCCGGCCGCCACCATCCGCTTCAGGAGCGGACAAGGCCGGTACTTCGGGTCTCCAAGGTCGCGATGAAGCACATTCAGAATCGCCAGACACACATCCAGGCCAATCAGGTCAGCCAGAGCCAGAGGCCCGAGCGGATGGTTCATTCCCAGCTTCATCACATCATCAATCGCCTCTTTGTCGGCAACTCCCTGTTCGAGCGCAAAAACCGCCTCGTTTATCATCGGCAGCAGCAGCCGGTTGCTGACGAATCCAGGCGAGTCGTTCACTACCACCGGCGTCTTGCCAAGCTTCTTCGCAAGCTCAACCACCGTCTCAATCGTTTCGTCAGAAGTGGCCAGTCCGCGCACAACCTCAACCAGCTTCATCACCGGAACCGGGTTCATGAAGTGCATGCCGGCAATTCTGTCCGGACGGCCGGTTGCCGCACCAATCTCGGTTACGGAAATGGTCGAGGTGTTAGTGGTAAGAAGCGCGTCAGCCGGGCAGGCTTTGTCCAGCTTGGTGAAAATCTCCGTCTTCACGCCGATATCCTCAACAGCCGCCTCCACCACCAGTTGGCAATCCTTGCAAGCCTCAAGCTCAAGCGACGTCGTAATCCGGCCAAGAATCCCATCCACCGATTCAGCGGCAAGCTTGCCTTTGTCCACCATCCTCGATAAGGACTTCGTGATACCGGCCAGACCCCGGTCAAGGAACTTCTGGTTTATATCAACCATCACAGCCTTATATCCGGCCATTGCGAACACCTGGGCGATGCCATTGCCCATTGTTCCGGCGCCGATAACGCCAACTTTCGTAATCTCTTTCATACTTCCTCCTTTGGTCAAACTGGAAACCTCAGCCAAAGTTAGCGAAAACCGTTCTGGTGTCAAGCCGGACAGGGGTCGCACGTATAACTACTGCAAATACTCTGGGGTTAGACGATTGGGCTAACCGGAATCCCGATTACGCCGTCGCACCCACCGCCCCTGTCATTCGGACAACACCAGCCCTGCTAATGGTTTAGACCCACGAATCGCAGTTGGCACACCTGACGCATAGACATAAGACATAAGTCGAAGCACTTTGAGTTCGACATCTGACAAGAACTCGAGGGGGTGATTATGAAACAGGCAAATGAATACCGACTCAAGCTCTATGTAACCGGCGGCACTCGGACTGCTGAGCAGGCCATCCTGGCACTGAAGAAACTCACCCGAAGGCTCGCCGGGAAAGTCCAGTCAGAAGTGGTGGATGTCCTGCTGCATCCTGAACTGATTCTCGACCCGTGCCTCAGACCTACGCCGGTGCTGATACGTGTGCAGCCCCTGCCGATTGTGGCGTTCCGCGGTGCAATACCCGACCTCGACCAGTTGATTCGGATTCTGCGGCTCGACGACTGAAGCCTGACAACTCCGGCTGGGCCGCCTGCTACTCCACCACAACCATCTTCCGGGACAGGAAACCGGCTTCGGTTTCAAGACGGTAGATGTACACTCCTTTTGCAGCCTGCCGGTCCTGTGAGTCGCGACCGTCCCACACCACTGTATGAATTCCGGGCCTGACTCTGCCGCGCATCAGGTCAACTACCCTGCGGCCGACAGCATCAAAAACAGCCAGACATACCTCGGTCTCTCGAGGAACTCCAAAACTGATTCTGGTGCTGCGGCGGAACGGATTCGGCACACACGGTCCCAGCTTGAGACTGACAGGCAGCGGTCTCCCGGTTTCATTTTCAGCGATGCCAACAGTCGGCGGGCTGGTGGTGTACTTGACCGCCATTCTGGAAACAAGCGGGGCTGCGCCGCGATGGTAGCTCCCGTTATACAGGCACTGGATGGCAATGGCCTTGGTCGGGTCTTGCAAACCGACCGTATTTGAAGTGTAGTTATTCCCGGTCAGGTACTGAACTACGAACACATTATCGCCCGAAAGGGTAGTCATCGTCGTGTCATAGATAATGAGCTCGAACTTGTCCCAAGAGCTGCGCGGGGAGTAGTAGTGCACGCTGTCATACTCAATGATGAACCGGTAATTGGCCTCATCGTGATAGTACCACACGCCGTTGCCGGCAGGCGGGTATAAATCGTCCCAGTTCAGGACCACCATTCCCGATTCTGAGGTATTGGGCAGGCTGGTATTGTTATAGGTTGACCTGCTGGTCTGCCCGGGAGCAACCCAGCCGTTGCCGCAAATGGATATCTGGTCAAAGCTCTGACCGTAGTACAACCAGGGGCCGAAGCTTGAAGGCAGGCTAACCTGTTCAGTCTCATCATCACTCAGGCTCAGCCGCGTGCCGACGTCCCTGATTTCCACCCAGGAGAAGACCGGCGCCTGAGTATAAAGCGTATCGGTAACATCATAAGCATAGTAAAGGGATGGTGCGCGCGGGCCGTCCGGTATCGGGTCACAGATTCGGATTACACCGATACCCAGTTGGAAAACCCGCACATAGCTGACCTCACCGGTCTGAATGTGAAGCGTGCACGGAATCTGGGTTTCGCGCGGGATTGAGTTGTCCGCCTGAACCCGGAACCGGTCGGAGTTGTTATTGCCGGTGGTATCCCGGAGAATATCATCGAATAGACCGATTGAATCAAGCACTGCCAGACGGGAATCACCGGACCTCAAGACCGCAGTCACCCCATAAGCATTGCCTTGGCCGGTATTGCGCAGGGTGACAATCAGGTCTCCGGTTTCACCCGGGTCAATCATCCCATTACCGTTGCCGCCCGGAGGTGGGTCATCCGCTTGACAGGCTGCGTAGTCAAGCACGGGTGCGCCGACAAACAGATTCAACCGCGTTTCCCAGACCGAGTCATTCGCATCGCGCGTGCTGACCAGAAACCTCAGCACATAGCCATTGGTACAGGAAGCCGCGACTGTGAACCCGAAACCGTCGCTTCCGGTCCAGGCCGAATCACCGGCCCCGATGTCGCCGAAAACCTTCAGGGAATCCAGCAGGGTTATGTTCGAGTCGCTTGTTCTGAGCCAGGTTCTGACATTCTGGGCCGCAGAACTGCCCCAGTTCTTCACCCACATCAACAGGTTAATCGTCTCGCCTGGATTGACTATGCCGTCGTTGTTGCCGCCGGCCGAATCATCAACAGTGTGCCGCAGATGCATCACATAAGGCCCGCCCGAAGGCAAAGCCAGGGCCGCACCCAGATACGGTTCAAGATTGTGGCCCGTAACGGTCACATAAATCGAATCAGGCTGGGTCGTGTTCACGACAAGAACGACCTCACCGCTCGCATCAGTGTACCCGGCAGCGAACACAACCGTGTCCTCTTTGGCACTGGCACACACAAGCGCATTCTGTACCGGCCCGCCGGCATCGCTTACCATCACATTCATCGGATAACTGCCCAGAGGGATTACCGGCGGATGGATAACAGTGAGCTGACTCGGCTCGAGTGAATAGACATCAATCGCACCGTCGCCCATCAGGTTGTACATCTCAAAGTAGCGCCGGGTCATACCGCTTGAGCCCATCTGGACATAATATATCAGCTTTGCCCGGTTGAATCCGCCCATAATCCAGCAGAGCGTTGAATCAAACATGCAGTCAAACACCCGCCTCTCAAGCGTATCATCCTCTTCCCAGTACGAAGAAACCGAAGAAGCGATATGGGCTATCCCGCCCCGTTTTCCGGTTCTTATCCAGGCCTCGGAAAAACACTCGGAATATGTGAAGTCACCGGACAGGCAGGCATAGGTCTGGACATAAGGAATCACTTCAGCATTGGTCAAGGCATGCACCGCACTGACATCGAAGTCCGGGCTCGGGTCAGCCCAGCAATCGCGCCCGCCATGCCCGGAATAGGTAACCCAGGACCGGCCGCTATTGATTGCCGTGGTAATCGGTGTGCCACTGCCATAATAGAGCCAGAGCGAGTCACACTCCACTCCGAGCGGCCGAATCTTCTCCATCACATGGGCATGGGTTCCTTCAGCGACCTGATGATGGCCTCCATCTGCAGAGGCAATGAAATACGCCTTTTTCAGCCATTCTGTACCGCTGGTCCAGCTATTCTGCTCATAGGTGACGATTTTGGCCACCAGGCTGTCCAACTGGGACACGTTCGCGACCGACGCCCGGCTCACGTCAATATCAGGAAAATAGTCACTACCCTCCACCATCGCAAAGTTCAAGTCGGTCGGCGGACTGCCGGTTCCCTGGCCGGTGAAGTAACCGATTCGGTCCACATCGCCCACCAGCAGCACAAAGCTCGGCGGAATCGGCCAGTTGTCGTACGCGTCCTGGATATAAGCCTTGACAACCTCGGCTGAACTGCCGCCCACCTGGCTCAGGTTGCGCACGAAAACATGAAACCCTTTGCGCCTGCGCCACTGAGCCAGAGGAATCAGGTTCTGCTCCCATTCATCAGGTGTAATGACAAGATACCCGACCGGCAGTTCAGGCGGCGGGTAATCGAACAGGTCGCGGTTGGCAACCACCCCATCCAGCCGGCCGGCAAAAGCCGGCGAATCATAACGCTGGTGGCGTCGCCGGGTCTTCTCCCAATCCGCGCCATTCCAGCGCACTGTCACTGTCATCCGGCCGGCCACCTCAGCAGCATTCTGCACCGGGTTGTAGCTGACCGGCATAATTTCCACCAGGGCCAGCCGGTGGCCCCGCATGAAAACCGTCTCAACCAGCCGCGCGCCCAGACAAGGCACGAATTCATCCCTGGAATAGGCCTTCTCGTCCCGGACAAAATCAGGTTGGGGCCCGCTCTTGGGAACCGGATGCTGGCGCGGATACAGCGGCCGGTCCAGCTCATATCGCTTCACATCCTCAAGCCTCGCTTCCACCTCAACACGGGCTCCATAAGGAATCTCTATTAACTGCCGGTAGACCGGGACCAGCGGTTTTCCTGTTTCATTGGTGAAACCGGCCCCAGGCAACTGGATAGAAGTATAGCCAACACCATCCCCAGGTATGGTTGTCAGCTCAACCTCTTTCAGTTCCAGTAGGAAAACTACACCATCGTGCCGGCTTTCTGCAACGACCGGACCTGAACCAGAAGCCAGAGCCGCTATCAGGCCGGTCAATACAAGAACGATGCGCATCACAAAGCCTCCTGTCATTTCCTCGGCGGTCAGCCAAACCAACTTTCAAGGAAAGCCCAAATTTATGCCAAACGATTGTCATCTCGGCGGGTCTCTCTGTGCCCTCGCCGTCGATAATTATACCTGACAGATGCCCATCTGTCAATGCAAAAGCGCCGTCGTCTGTATCCTTCGTGTCCTTGTGTTGGAATTCTCTCTGTGTTTATCTGTGTTCATCTGTGGTTCATTCTCCGTGTCTTTGTGCCTTTGTGTTAAGGTCTGCTTCTTGGCGGCCCTGGCGGTTAGTCGAATTCCGATTGCCGAGTTTCGAGTATCGAATGAAGGACAGCGGAAGATTGCCGCAGTCGCTTCGCTCCTTCGCAATGACGGAAAGGGAAGCCGTCGCGGCCACGTGTATCCCCATATCATTGCGACGCACCTCCCACGTCATTGCAAGGGCAAAGCGCCCCGTGTCATCACGGCGCACCTCCCACGTCATTGCGAGGGCAAAGCCCGAAGCAATCCTCTGCCATTTTGCCTCCTGCAATCTGCACTCTGCATTTCGACTCTTGCCTTCATCTGTGTTTATCTGTGGTTTTTCTCTCTTGGCGGCCTTGGCGTTCTTGGCGGTTGAGATTCTTCGGCTTCGCCTCAGAATGACAGCAAGTTCCGCGGTCTTGCCTTTTGCGCTTTGACTCTTGCCTTCCCCCTTCTCCGTGTTCTTTGTGCCTTATATGTTATACTGGGTTCATGAGGCTCATGAAGTACAATTGTGGGACGCTGTAATGAAAACGGAAAGTTGTGACCCCGCCGGGAAGAAGACCATTGTGCCTTTATGGTTCGACCATCACACAAA
>JAUWNN010000045.1 GCA_030612625.1 Caldifarciminota bacterium | reverse complement strand
GCAGACGCTGGTCAAAACGGCGTTCAGGGGGCGTTGCCATGCCATAAAGAGCCCCATATGATAGCACGTGATTGGAAAACCGGGTGGCTAGACAATGAGCTGAATCGCTGAGATGGTCGGTCGGCCAGAAGACCGTTCGGACCCGCATCCCCGCCTGTTCACCTACAACTATGGCCAGCGAATCAAGCGTCCGGCCGACTTTCGGGTTCCCGGGTTCCGAACCGACCGGAACTGTAAAGACGGAAATCGCACGCCCGAACTTCTGAAGTCCCGGATACTCCACATTGGATACCCACGAAAGCCCATCGGCAAGATTTCCTCCCCAGCCGGCGAAAACAACACAAACATGTTCACCGGGTTTCAACCCATAGGCTTCGGCCATCTGGGAGAATCTGGTGCCAAATTCCCCGGCAGCAAATGCCCAGACCCCTGCTGTCGGCCTGACCAGACGGTATTCTTCACACGAGAGTTCATGGAACTCCTGGTGCTGCGTCTTCACTTGAGCGATCTGGTTCCCACACAGGTAGCGACTGAGAAGCAACTGTGTCTGGTGGTCTGAAAAAACTATTCCCCCCGAAGGAGTTATCTGACGGATATAGTTCATCGCCGCGGTCATCAGTGACCGCCGTTGATCCCGCGGGTCGATACTTTGACCAGGAGGGTGTGCTGATATGTTCCATAGAGGCACCAGGACGACCGCGGCTAACAGGACCGGCCAGAGCTTCTTGCCAGTGAACCTTGTGATGAAAAAGCTCACCCCAGCAATGGCAAAAATTGCAAGGGGAATTATGTGACGACTCCCGCCGTAAGGGTAGAACCCCCAAAAGGCGGCCCCACATCCGACGATAAACATCAACGCCAGGAGCAGGCCGAAGTCACGCCGTTTGCCCTGTATCCTGCCTTGCACGCTCACAATGAAGAGAAAGATAACACCGGCAAGGGAGAAAAGCAATCCAACGACTCCCGCCACGTCCGAAGAAAACAGATATTTGAACACTGCAACGGTCTGCCTTAAAGGGAAAAATAGGATGCTGTCCTCACCAAAACGGAAGTAGGATTTCCTAAGCCAGATATCCTTAGTAAAACTCCACCAAGCGCCGGTGCGCAGCTTCGAGACATGCGTTACGTACAGAAAAACGGTCAGTGCAACTGTTGCTACTTGACCTACTGCCCAGACACGTACTGTTTTGGCAGGCAATCGACCGCGAACAATGCGGGAAAGAGCATACAATCCCATTGCAACTGCAAACAGTATGGTGGCATAGTGGGCAAGAAGAGAGAAAACCAGCATGATACAAAATAGGGCCATCATCCACGGCGAAATCTCCCGGAACGCACGCTCGAGGAAATATAGCGCACTCACCATAAAGAAAACTAGAATGCCGTACTCTCGCACTTGCACTGAGAGGCGAATCACCTCTGGTGCAAAGGCCAGCAGAGTCAGACCGACAAGCCCTGCAGTCTTTCCAAGAACATCACTCAGCCACTTGAAGGCTACCCAGAGCGTGGCCGTGCTGGCGAGTACCGAAGGCAGTCGTAGGAAGAAATCCGAGCCGCCGAACCCGCGCAGAAGGTAGAGAATCACATGCAGCATGGGAGGGTGAGAGTTGTATAGGTTTGCCTGGTACACAGCAGCAAGACTGGGCTTGTTTGCCATCAGAAAGTGAACCGCCTCGTCCGGGTTAAGATAACTCGGAATGGCGGCTAACATTCTGACTACGAACCCCACCGCGGTTATCACAAGTGCAATCAGCCAGACATGCTTCTGAAGCCATCCATCGAGTGACCGAAGAAAATGCGTTATCGAATGATGCAACGCCAGCCCTGCCGCGACAGTAGATACCGCAACCGTTCTTTCGTTTTCCTCACCAGCAGGTTTCGGAGTACCATTCTGGTCCGGGGTAGAGATATTCATAAGCGCGTTCTGTGGAAGTTCACGGGCGTATTATCTGAGGCGAGACTCCGATGTCAAGATAACGCCTTCAGTCCGCAGCTAACGCCTTGTTGATTTGCCTACGGACTCTCCACCTACCAGATTCCTTGACGTCAGCGAAATGGTAAGCTAAACTTCGGAATCTATGAGAGCAAATAGCGTTCCGCGGAAATCGAGATGTCAGCGTTTCCCGCACGAAGAAACCGAAAGTCCATCCGGAATCCAAGTTGTAATTCTATGCGGCGGACGCGGAACCAGGCTGGGTCGGGTAACTGACGCCAGACCCAAGCCCATGGTTGAAATTGGAGACAAGCCGATATTGTGGCATATCATGAAACAATACGCACATTACGGGTTTAAAGATTTCATTCTTTGCTTGGGTTATCGAGGTGAAGTGATAAGGAACTACTTCCTGGACTACCTGACATCCAATTGCGATTTCACCATTAACCTAGGCAACAGCGGAGTCACCTTCCATACCAAGGACCCGAGTATGGACTGGAGCGTCACGCTTGTGGATACCGGTTTGAACTCAATGACCGGCGCCCGGGTCAAGCGGATCGAAAGCTATGTGGGGCCGGACCTGTTCATGCTGACCTACGGCGATGGCGTATCGGACGTAAACCTCAAGGCACTTCTTCGATTTCACCGCCAGCACGGTAAGATTGGTACTGTAAGTGGCGTGCAACCAACCTCGATATTCGGCGAATTGAACGCCAAGGATGACCAAGTGGTTGAGTTCCGTGAAAAAGCTCGCCTTAGAGCTAAGTACGTGAGTGGCGGGTTCTTTGTCTTTTCAAAGAAATTCCTCGAATACCTAACCCTCGATGATAATTGCGTACTTGAAAAATCCCCCCTTGAGCAATTGGCCAAGAACGGCGAACTGATGATCTACAAACATCACGGCTTCTGGCAGTGCATGGATACCGTAAGAGACCTTGAGAAGCTGAACAATCTGTGGTGCAACAACATAGCGCCCTGGAAGACATGGAAATAGCGAAGCATAACCGTGAGGTTGAGTTCTCAATCGTCATACTCTGCTACAACGAGGAAGAAGCTCTGCCAGTCAGCATACCGCCGCTCCTGGAAGCCTGTGAAGCATTGGACACAACCTACGAATTAGTGCTGGTCAACAACGGTTCATGGGACACCACGCCTGATTTAATCGATGGCTTCGCCAGGCAAGGTTACCCGATTCGACGGGTTGACGTCCCAGTTAACAGGGGTTTTGGATGGGGCGCCATCTGCGGTCTCGGAGAAGCAAAAGGTGAGTATATCGGCTACATGTGCGCAGACGGACAGATTCTGCCGAACGATGTAATCCGTACTTACGAAGCCATTCGCAACACTGAAGCGGGAACTATGGCGAAAGTAAGGCGGGTAACCCGGGATGATGGAAAACTGCGTCGTACTATGTCATGGTTCTACAACACCCTGTTCTCAATGATGTACGGTACGATCACTCCTGACGTTAACGGCACGCCCAAGGTATTTCACTGCGAAGACCTCGAGGCACTAAGGCCAACCAGCATGGATGGATTCATCGAGACGGAATTGATGGTCAAGGCTAAAACTCTGGGGTTGAAAATTATCGAAGTGCCAGTTGCATTTCAGAAACGCCAGGGCGGGAAATCTGCCGTCCAAGCTCTACGGACGAGCTTCGAATTCCTGATGAATCTGCTCCGGTTCCGCCAGCGCAAGGATTTCCAGGACTGGTGTCGAGAACTCAATTCGCCAGGAGGACGAAGAAATGGTTAGCCGGTTTTGGCAGAATCGTAACGTATTTGTAACCGGTTGCACAGGATTGTTGGGGTCATGGCTGACCATTGAACTCGTTGAACGAGGTGCCAGCGTTACCGGCTTGATTAGAGATCTGGTGCCCAAGTCAAATCTGAGCTGGTCCGGGTTCATAGATAGAGTTAATATCGTACGCGGTGAGGTTGAAGACTACCTTCTACTGGAACGGTGCCTTAACGAGTATGAGATTGACACGGTTTTTCATCTGGCCGCCCAGACTATCGTTGCTACCGCAAACCGAAACCCGGTTTCCACATTTGAGACCAACATCAAAGGCACCTGGAACTTGCTGGAGGCCTGCCGGAGAAACCCAATGGTCAAAAGGGTAGTGGTTGCGTCAAGCGACAAGGCCTACGGCACCCAGAAGAACCTGCCTTACGATGAAGTCACTCCGCTTGAAGGTAGGCATCCGTACGATGTTTCCAAGAGTTGTGCCGACCTGCTGTCCCAGGCCTATTTCCAGACTTTCCAGCTACCGGTGTGCGTCACTCGTTGCGGGAACTTCTATGGCGGAGGCGACCTGAACTGGAACCGAATTGTGCCAGGAACCATCCGCTCTGTGATTCTCAGTGAGCCACCCGTCATTAGGAGTGATGGCACCCTGATTCGGGACTATTTCTATATCGAAGATGCAGTGGCGGCGTACATGTTGCTTGCCGAGAGGATGACGAAACCGGAGCTGAACGGCGAGGCGTTCAATTTCAGCAACGAAATTCAGGTAACCGTACGTGAGCTGGTCGAAAAGATTCTGAGAATCATGAAGAGTAATCTGAGGGCGAAAGTACTGAACGAGGCCCCCAATGAAATAATGCATCAGTATCTGTCAGCGAAAAAGGCAAGGGAAGTCCTGAACTGGAAACCCAAGTACACCCTTGACCAAGGACTGGATAAGACGATAGCTTGGTATCAGGGCTTTCTAGGGCAAGTGTGACAATCCCGAGATTCGTTTTTACAACCGGATGATTCACGACAACCTCGCGAGAAGGTAGTACTGCTTACCGTGGCGGCTCACGACCGGGTCATTGCAACTTACAAGCAGGCGGTACGTAGAACATTCTCCTTTCTCAAGCAAACTGAGCGTCTCGACGACCTCTTTGCCAAAAGTATCCCTGTAGGGGACAGCGAAGGTTTCCTGGTCCCGGTGTGCGAGTTGCACAGTGCAGACAAAGGGCTAATTGCGACACTCGCGCAGTGGCGAGAGGAGAACACCTTCGCCTTCCCCAGCCAGTTTCCAGTGACCACAGCCGGGACAGCGCTGTGGCTGCGTTCAAAGCTTCTCGATGTTGAAGACCGCATCCTGTTTCTGGTGGTCGATCGGCACGGCAACCGCATCGGCCATCTCGGGCTTGCCAATGCCGTAAACGACCAAGCAGCAGCAGAGATTGACAACGTCATACGCGGTGTCAAAAGTGCCCAGCCGGGAATTATGACCAAAGCGATGAAGGCGTTGCTGAACTGGGCTCAAGAAAACATGGCACCGCGACTCATATTCCTGAGGGTATTCAGTGACAACGACAATGCTATTGGTTTCTATCACAAACTGGGCTTCAAGGATGACCGATTGTTACCTCTACGCCAGCGGAAACAGGGAGATACCATCATCTACGACTTGGTTGCCGAAGATGATTCGGCTCCACCCGACAAACACTTTTTGCGCATGACTTACGAACCATCCCGGACGGTTAATGGCTCCGAGATGATATTGACTGCCGGGCCTTCGATTTCAGTCCGCGAAGCAAGCTACGCCCTTGATGCGGCCCGCTACGGATGGAACCGTCAGTGGAGTGGCTACATCAAACGATTTGAGGCCGCTTTTGCCGACTATGTAGGGACAAAGCACGCTCTCAGCACATCGAGTGGTACCGGAGCGCTTCATCTAGCGCTGGCGGCTCTGGAGATAGGCCCTGGCGACGAAGTTATCGTTCCCGACCTTACTTGGGTGGCGACCGCAAACGCCGTGGTCTATGTCGGGGCAAAGCCGGTCTTTGCCGACGTTGAACCGGAAAGCTGGTGCCTTGACCCAGACTCTCTTGAAGCGGCGATTACCGAATGCACCAGAGCAGTAATTCCGGTACACCTGTACGGCCATCCGGCGCGGATGGACAGAATTATGGATATCGCACGCAAGCACAGACTCTACGTTATCGAAGATGCCGCACCAGCGGTTGGCGCTGAATTCCGAGGCAGAAAAACAGGGACTTTTGGCGACTTCGCAGCATTCAGCTTCCAAGGCGCGAAGTTGCTGGTGACAGGCGAAGGCGGCATGCTCGTCACCGACAACGACGAACTGTATGCCAAGGCATCTGACCTCTGGGACCAGGGACGTGACCCAAAACGGACATTCTGGATTAACCGGACCGGTTTCAAATACAAAATGTCCAACATCCAGGCAGCCATCGGACTGGGCCAGTTAGAACACATAGACGAAATGATTGAGGCAAAGCGGCGTGTATTCTCCTGGTATGTTGAAGGTTTCCAAAACATACCGCAAGTCCGGCTTAACCAAGAACTACCTTGGGCCCGCAGCATCTACTGGATGACTAGCATCCTATTGGACGAAAAGGCCGGCATTACCCGGGGTGAGTTGCGCGAACAGCTACGGAAACGTAACGTGGACACGCGTCCGGTTTTTCCGGCCATCAGTCAGTATCCCATATGGCAATTTCCCCAACGGGTTCAGCCCATCGCCCGGCGAATAGGGAATCAGGCTCTGAATCTGCCCAGTGGAATCCGCCTGAAGCGCGAGCAGGTAGATTATATCTGTTCCTGCGTCAAAGAGATTCTTGCCGATGCGAAGTAAGACATGGCTTCAGTATTGTCCAAGGCTGCGCCATTCTGAATGATTCCCGTCCGCACGTAGGCTGCCAATATGCCCAAGCTGGCTGAGAACTACGAGAAACTGCCTAGAGAAATCCGCCGGCGGATTGTCAGAATGGTCTTTAGGTCGCAAACTTCCCATATCGGCTCCGCGCTATCAGTTGTCGATATCCTAACTGTCCTCTATTTCAAGATACTGTCAATTGACCCTAAGAATCCCCAGGCCGAAGACCGCGACAGGTTCATCTTGAGCAAAGGACATAGCTGTGCGGCTCTGTATGCTACTCTGGCACTACGTGGATTCTTTTCCGAAGAGATTCTTGAGAGCTATTGCCAAGACGACGGCCGGTTGCCCGGTCATGCCACGATGCATTGCGTTCCGGGAGTCGAAGTCTCCACCGGGTCGCTCGGCCATGGCTTGGCTATTGGCTCAGGTATGGCTATCGCTGCCAAACGCGCAAATCAGAAATACCGTGTCTTTGCTTTGCTCAGCGATGGCGAGTGCGACGAAGGCTCGGTCTGGGAAGCAGCGATGTTTGCCGGCCATCACAAGCTCGACAACCTAACCGCTGTCATCGACCGCAACCGAATCCAGGCATTCGGCTCAACAGACCAAGTGCTTGACTTGGAACCGCTGGCTGACAAGTGGACAGCTTTTGGCTGGGCGGTGCGGAAGATTGACGGTCACGACTACGTTCAAATCGAAGAAACTCTGGCCGATGTCCCCTTTGAACCGAAGAAGCCCAGCGCTATCATTGCGCAAACCATCAAGGGCAAAGGGGTAAGTTTCATGGAGAACAAGCTGGCTTGGCACTACAAATCACCCAATGCCGAGCAACTGGCTCAGGCACTGGCAGAACTAGGGGACATCGAGTGAGGATAGCTTTCATCAAGACCTTGTGTGAGTTGGCTGAACGAAACGACCAAATATGGTTGTTGACGGGCGACCTGGGTTATTCGGTGCTGGAGCAGTTCGCCAACCGGTTCCCGGACCGTTACCTGAATGTCGGCGTCGCTGAGGCAAACATGATTGGCATTGCAGCGGGGCTGGCCTTGTCCGGCAGAGTGCCTTTTGTCTATTCCATCGTACCTTTCGTAACCATGCGATGTTTTGAGCAGGTTAGACTCGATGTATGCTACCAGAATCTGAATGTGAAACTCATCGGCGTAGGTGGTGGACTGTGCTATGGTACAGCCGGGGCATCCCACCACTCTTTGGAAGACGTGGCGATCACACGGGCACTGCCGAACATGACAGTGGTTTGTCCTGGCGACCCGATTGAGACTCAGGCAGCCATCAGAGCTTCAGCATCTCGCACCGGCCCTGTGTATGTCCGACTGGGCCGGAGCCGAGAGCCGGTTGTGCATCCCTCACCGCCCGAATTCAGAATCGGCACAGGCATTACAATCTACGGCGGCAACGACATAACCATCATCGCCACCGGAAATCTCCTGGCCAGTGCCAAATCTGTAGCCGACGAATTGAACGTTCGTAGTATAGCCACCAGGCTGATTAGCATGCACACCGTCAAGCCGATTGACAAGGACTTGATACTCAAAGCCGCACAGGAAACCCGAGCCGTGTTCACAATTGAAGAACACAGTGTCATCGGGGGCCTGGGCAGCGCGGTTGCTGAAGTCCTGGCCGAAAATGGCACCAGGAAGGTCTTGTTCAGGAGGTTGGCCATCCCTGATGCCTATTTCCAAGAAGTCGGCAGCCAAGAGTACCTGCGCCATAAGGCTGGCTTGTCAGTAGGCCAGATAACGGAGTACATATCGAATATAGTAAGGCAAAGAAAGTGAAAACCGACAAAGAAATCCGGCGCGAAATCTACAACAGGGTTACAGACCTCTACGGAATACGAAAGACCAAGAAAAAATTCGTCCCCGGCAAAACTCCGGTTCCTTACGGCGGAAGAGTCTACGATGAACAGGAACTACTTAGCTTAGTTGATGCCGCTCTGGATTTCTGGCTTACGGCTGGAAGGTTTGCAAATCAGTTCGAGCAGGACTTGGCTGAGTTCCTGGAAGTTAAATACTGCTTGTTGGCAAACTCAGGTTCTTCAGCCAATCTTCTGGCAGTTTCGGCTCTGACTTCGCCTAAGCTTGCCGAACGCAGGCTGAGACCCGGCGACGAAGTAATCACTACTGCCTGCACGTTTCCGACAACCCTCAACCCGATACTCCAGAATAACCTAAAGCCGGTGTTCGTTGATATCGAGCTAGCTACCTACAATATAAAGGCTCAGGATCTGGAATCCGCGATGACCGAGAAAACTAAAGCGATCTTCGCCGCGCACACCTTGGGAAATCCGTTGGACCTTGGCGCGATCGTAAGGCTGGTCAAGAAGTACGGACTTTGGTTCATTGAAGACAACTGCGATGCCCTGGGCTCCAAGTACCAAGGAACATACACCGGTACGTTCGGGCATGTGGCAACCTTGAGTTTCTATCCCGCCCATCATATAACTACCGGCGAGGGGGGCGCGGTACTAACCAGTGACGAAGTACTCAGGCGGCTGGTCGCTTCCTTCCGCGACTGGGGAAGGGACTGCTGGTGCGAACCAGGCCATGATAACACTTGTGGCAAACGATTCGGCTGGCAACTCGGTAGCCTGCCCTTTGGCTATGACCATAAATACATCTACTCTCACATCGGGTACAACCTCAAGATAACCGACCTCCAAGCCGCAATCGGCGTAGCGCAGTTGAAAAAGCTGCCTGCGTTCATCGAGAAACGCCGCCGCAACTTCAGTTTGCTCTACCAAGCACTCAAAGAATACGAACGTTATCTCATCTTGCCGCAGGAAACGCCCGGCGCCGAAGCAAACTGGTTTGGTTTCATTATGACCGTCCGAAAAGACGCCCCATTCACCAGAAGAGATCTGGTGGATTTCCTGGATAGTAACAAAATCGCGACCAGACCGCTCTTTGCCGGCAATGTCATCCGCCAGCCCGCCTATCAGGATGTGGATTATCGAATCCACGGGTCATTGGAGAACACAGACTTCGTCATGAACAATACCTTCTGGATTGGGGTATACCCCGGCCTGAGCGACGAAATGATCGCTTACGTCCTATCCAAGTTCGAAGAGTTCATGGAAAAGTTCTGATGTGTCCTTTCAAGGGCAACCCGCGCGGATTGGAGTAATTCCAAGAATATGCCAATGGCTTCAGCAAGAAACAGTATGAACTGGCGCTCGAACTGTCAGTAGTCTCAGAGGGTGTCCGGTTTGGACGTGCCATTGACCAAGGTCACCGGGCCTTCCCGTCGCAACCAGACCAGCATTACCACACCCAGCAACGCATAAAGGTAAGTCAGCAACAAGAAGAGCAAGGCGATGGTAGCCGCCTGGGTTCCCGGCATACCGGCCCGCGCCATCAGGATAGCAAATCCGTTTTCCCGAATGCCGACTCCACCAATTGACAAAGGCACCATCGCCACGATTGCAACTATTGGTACATATAGCAGATAGTATCCCAAAGAGGTCCCGGTTCCCACTGCAATCCCGAGCGAATACCAAATCGAACAGTTAATCATCCAGAGCAAAAGCGAATAGCAAAATGCCCAGCCGAGTACACCCCGGGCATTCTTGAAAGACCGGACTCCCTCAATAACCCTGATTAGTTTCTCTCCGAGGTTTAAGACCCTGATACTGTTGAGAATCTTGACCAATAACCGATAAGCCGGACTCAGGAATATCGCCACCAGGACCAGAATCAATACCAACAGAAGCAGAATGTTAAACAAAAGCAGTTCGTGACTGCCGCCCCGGATAAAGAGCACCAGTGAGGTACTCAGAGACAAAGCCAAGAGCCCGACTAATCCTAACGCCCGGTCAACCAGAACGATGGAGACCGCTTCTGCTGGCCGTCCCGGCCGAGAAGTATGAAGCATCCGAAGCACATCGCCACCAAGAGCAGTTGGCAGAACGCTGTTGAGCGCTACCGCAGCCAGGTAGGTCTTCAGCAGGAACCCCCATTTGTACTGATAACCCTTTGCTTGAAGCAGGAGCTTCCAGCGTAGATTTCCTACCAGTATCAGCGCCATAAACAGTGCGGCCGCCAGCACCAGGAACATCGGCCGGGATTCTTGTATCAGTTCCAACGAACGCGCGATGTCGGTACGGAGAATAAGCACCGCGATAAGTCCAATCGCTATCAGAACCCGGACAATCCGCCACAGCACCCTAAATGTAACTGAACCACTCTGTTTCTGCTTTACAGATGACTGATTATTCATCTCCACCAGCCATTCCACGGACGAGATTGAGCAGTGGGAATCATTTTCCTGATCCTCAGTCGGCTGTTGCAAGCCGAAAGACGTCAAATCGGCCAATCCGGACCTCAGGTCTATAATAGCGCGAGACGAAATCTCGCAGCTCGGTGAATTCCATCAAAACGGCAAAAGAATCCTTATCGTGTCCCCACACCCAGGGCATTCTATCGTCATGTTTAACGACAAACACCTCAGGCGGGTCAGCCCGAAACGCCTGCATCAGTTCAGCCCGGTAGCCATGCGATGCCCATTCTGCCATCTGTAGGAGCGGGGGGGTAAATCGGGAAACAGGCCTGCGCCGGGCAAGGAAATTAGCCAGAAGTTCAAGTCCCCAAACGAATACACGGTCGGTCGGTTCAGTTCGGGCCCGAAGGTAATCCGCCAAATTCATCGCATCGCGTAACGAGAAGTCGGCACCAGAGTCGTGCCGGCCGCTTATCCAGTAATCACGGATGTTCATCTGGCCGGTCGCGACACTAGCCAGTTCCCGGAACCTCGCAGGATAGGATGAACACGCAATCAATCCGGCAACCACCAAAAGCAATAGCAACACCCGCTGCCACGCTCGCTTGAGCCACCGCCATACCGGCTCAAAGACCGCCATGAGAGCCAGCGCGCTGAAAATCGCCAGGGGCGGTACTAGAGGTAAGTAATGATACAGGAAGAACTTGCCCTGAATATAGACTGAAAAGAGCGCGACCCCCAACCAGAGGAGAACCAGAATCGTCGGCAGCTTCGCAGCATACTTGACATCGGGCCCGCGCTTCAGAAACGAGGCTATTATCAGAACTAAGCCAAATACGCCTAAGAATGCACCAATACCGTAGCTGGGATAGAGCTTGTAAGATTCAGCCATTCGCAGCAGCCGGTGCAGAACGTTTTCGTAGAAAGGGTACCCCACTTGTGAATATGGCATCGAAACCCTAAAATGTCCTTCGATAAAGCCCGGTAGTGCACCGGAAATCCCCAGAACCAGGAATGTAGCAGCCAGCGACATTAGAAAACCAACCAACAGCCAGCCAGCCGTAACCCAACCCTTCGTGGATTGCTTCCTGTACGCGAACACCGCTACTAAAGCCAGGGCCGGCAGAATAAGCCCGACGGTGTACTTGAAAAGCAGCGCCAGGCCGATAAGAATCCCTACTCCCAGCCATTTGAGCTGTAATCGGCCACTAGCTGGCTTCTCATCCGTCTCGAACGCAGCTAAAGTCAACACCATTGCAGCCGCCACCGGTAGGTTGAGAAAACCGTCAACTTGAGCGGTGTGCCAGTAACCGAGAAGGTAGTACAAGAATGAATACATAACTCCAGCCGCCACCGCTCGCCAGCGTCTTCTGAAGGCTTTCCAGACGAAAAGGTACACGAAGGCGGCGGTTGCCATCGCCCAAAGTAGATCGAGAATCCGGATTGCGGTCATCGAGCGACCAAACAGGATGAGTGCCAGAGTATGAACCACTATGGTCAGCGGCATCAACCCTATCAGAGAATCCCGATATATCACTTTGCCGTGGAGCGCCGAATCGGCAAAAAAGGCAAAACTGCCCTGGTCCCTACCGAACGGGTAGATGAGCGACACTGACCCCAGCACCAGAGTTCCTCCTAACACCAGTAACATCGGCCACAATGCCGGCCAAGTTTTCTGGTTGTTACTCTGCATATTTCACATGGTACCGGTGGAAGAAAACGTCTACAGTTTTCGAGCCCCACACCTCATGGGGAAAGGAAAACTGTTTCACCTGAATATAATTTTCCCAGAACCAGTCGCTGTCATAAAGGCTGAGACCGGCAAGGGTGCCAATGCTGACAATAACCCCGGGCAGCAGTTTCTGAACCAATTTCAGACTGATAGCACCGCAGTTTGGGTCAAATTTCTCCTCAGCCGGTACCGGCAGGAAAGGCAAAGCTTCTGGGCTCACCAAGCCGCAAGCGTCAATCACCGGACCCTTGTAATAGTAGCCGAGCGACCCGATTTCCGGCCCAGCCAAAGCAATGCCGTCTGGTACCACTACGTTAATCCACAATGCCGCGTCCCGATATGCCCTGGTGCGCATTCTGACCGCATCCTTTTCAATACCAAGCTGAAACACCGACTTGCCAGCAAACACTTGGTTGACCGGTGCCTTAAGGGCTGGATACCCAAGGAACAAAGCGACAATCCCAATTACAATCCATCGCAACCAGCGAATCTTCCGGCCGAGCCAGGACCCGAACCAGACTACCCCAACCACAAAGTACATGAACCACAGAGTCTCCAGCACCGGATAGTACCAGGCGAACATCATGGGATTCGACACAAAGTAGAAGAGCACAAGTACACCAAACATTGCGAGCACTGGCCAAGCTCCGGTCCCGCGTATCTTCAAGAGCCGATGCCGAAACACATACCCAAGCCCGGCAAGCGAAAGAAGGGGAATCGCCAGAAACAGGCTCTTCCCACAGAGCCCGGCTGTTGTCCAGCTGCTGATTTCTTTCCAGATACCCCGGAGTGCGGCCCCAAAAGGCAAAGGATAGAGTGGTGCGGCTTTTGCAATAATCGAGTGGTATATCGGCGTGCCATAATAGGCATAACCGAAAATCAACCAGACAACCCCTGGGACCAACAACCCGGTAATGACCGCCAGCGGTCGCTGTCGGTCGGCAATCAGCCAGGCCGCCAGCACAATTCCGGCAAGGAACAACCCCTCAGGCCGGACGAGTACTGACAGGCCGGCAATTGTCCCACCGAGGATAAATCGTCTGGTCGAGAGCGCCCACAAAGACCAAAGAACGCAGGCGGTGAATAGAAGAGATTCCATACCACCGGTTGAGGCATAAACCATGCTATGGCGCAGAACGAAAAGCCCGGCTATGACCGCGGCCAGCCAGCGGGAACGAACCAGCCGCAATAGCAGGAAGAACATGCCAACACCGGACGCCAAGTAGAAAACGAAGTTCATCCTTGCCGCCAAGTCCGGTGTTGCCACTGATCGGGCAAATGTCTTCAGCAGGATGAGCCAGAAAACATACAAGGGGGTGGATGTCCCAAAAACTCGCGTACCAGAGTTGTAGACTAGTCCTTTACCGGCAAACAGATTGTCAACATACCGGTAAATGATATAGCCGTCGTCATAAGGATAAACCCCATTGGTGAAATGGACCAGCGCACCGCAAAGAAGCGTCAGAATTAAGAAGGCAAGTGCTAGCCGCCAGGCAAGGTTCATCCAGCGGCCAGGCTTCGCTCCTGGGGCAGCCGATTCCATCAAGCTAAACTGTGACTACCCTGGCCCTGTTGTCAAGCGGTTCAGGAACTGTGCTTGACTGTCCCCAGGTGGTGGCTAACATGACATGATGTCTGCTGACGCTATCGCTGACTTTTCCGGCCGGTTGCTTGACCTCGGGCCCGAAGCGGTTGACAAACTGGAAGTGGAACGGCTACGCCGTATCCTGGCGGCCAAGGAACCGGGCTCCGGTCTGCTCGAACTGCCTGACGAAAAACTGCTGGTTCAACTGGGGGCATTGTCTATCGACCACAGTCTGAAGATGACAGTGGCTGGAATGCTGCTTGTGGGAAAGGAAGACGCGCTGAGACAAGCGCTTCCCGGCCACGAGGCAATATACCTCCATATGCGCAACGAAACCGAATACGACCGTCGGGTTGATTCCCGTCGGCCTTTGCTTGCCCTGCTCGAGCAGTTCTCCCAGGCAATTGAACCCCACAACCGCATTTTCACTCTGAAAATAGGGCTGTTCCACTTTGAGATACCTGATTTCCCAAATGAAGCCTACCGTGAGGCGTTGCTTAACGCCTTTGTTCACCGCGACTACACCAGAACCGGCCCGGTCTACCTGCGCCATTTTCCAGCCCGAGTTGAGATTTCCAATCCGGGCGGATTCTTCGGCGGGGTGAATGTCAACAATGTCCTCGGCCACGAACCAGTCACCCGGAACCGGCTGCTGGCAGAAATCCTTCAGAGAGTCCGGCTCGTCGAACGGGCCGGCATGGGAGTGAAACGGATGTATCACATCATGCTCTCTTACGGCAAGGAGCCGCCCAGCTATGAGGCCAGCCCGGACTATGTTCGGGTGACACTGCGCAGCGGTCAGACCGAAGCAAGTGCGGGTGTGGACGAAACGTTTGCCCGGTTCGTGGCCAATGAACAGAAGGAAGGCCGGGAACTCAACCTGCACGACCTTCTGGTGCTGACATTCCTGAAGCGCAACCGGGAACTGGACCTGGCCGAGGCCGAGCGAATACTACAGCGGGGTGAAGATGAGGCCCGCGAGGTACTCAATTCAATGGCCAGCCGTGACCTTGTGGAACCGTTCGGCCAGAAGAAAGGCCGAGTCTACCGGCTAAGCAAGAAGGTCTATGCCCGGCTGCGCAGGAGCGTCAGCTACCAGATTTTCCGCCGGGCCGAGACCGCGTTTGCCGAAACCACCATTATGGCCTACCTGGATGAAATGCCCGAAGACAAGAGCTACGTCACCAACCAACTCGTCCGCACCTTGCTACGGGTCAGCCCGCACCAGGCCGGCTATATCCTTGCCAACCTGGTCAAGAAAGGCAAGCTTGTGCTGCGCGGTCAGGGGCGTGCGTCCAAATACTACGAGTCAAAACAGCTCTCCGCCTTCGACGGCTAGCCGCTCCCTCGGCGAGGAATAAGACGCACACGGAAAATGGGGACAGCGATTATTTTCCGGCATCGGATTCCTCGGTGTTGCTCTCGCGTTTTCTGGGGCGACCGCACGGCAACGAGAGCAGATTCCGGCCAAGGATTCCAGCCAGGCGTTGGACGAATGACTCATCACCTGCCGGTCTTCCAGTTCGGGTGGCCACCCGCAGCTCCCGCAACACCTGCTCGTCTTCGGGAACAGCCAGATACTCGGCCCAGTCTGCCACTGCC
>JAUWNN010000071.1 GCA_030612625.1 Caldifarciminota bacterium | reverse complement strand
TCTGCTGAACCGAACGACCATAGTCATTGTTAGTTCCGCCTAAGGTTTTGTCCCAACGCTTGTTCCCGTTGCCATCGGTCTTGATCAGCCAGACATCATAATCACCTGCGCCATAAGAGTAGGTATATCCGGTGATGATATATCCGCCATCTGAGGTTTGCTGAACTGAATAACCATAGTCTTCATCAGTTCCGCCAAAGGTCTTTTTCCAACATGCGATGATACTGATTGCATGAGCGTTAGACCAGGATGAGAGTGCTTCATTCACATCTTTTGCCTGGGCCGTTACCGAATAGCTGCCGCCACTTGACCAGGAATGGGACATTGAAACTGAGTCGCCGCTCTCAGCATATTGGCTCCAGTCCGAGGTTTTGCCGTCACCCCAGTCAAACCGGTAGCAGATGCTGTCTGCATCAGGGTCTTCGGCCCTGGTCCAGAAACTGTATGAGCTATCCAGGCACCCGGCTGAAGGGCCTGAAGGGACCAAAGGTACTTCTGGAGCCTGATTCTTTTTCTTGCAGCCAGGAGCAAGAACCATGGCCGCAATAAGGAGCACTACCCCGAAACTTCTCATCTTGCCTCCTTTGCAGCTTGCAGCCATGGACTAGCCCAAGCCTAACCCGCCCTGGTGTGTGGTTGTCTGCTTGCGGCCGAAGTGTTTGTATGCCAGGGTGGTAGCCATCCGGCCGCGCGGTGTGCGCTGCAGAAACCCCTCCTGGACAAGGAAAGGCTCGTAGACCTCCTCAATGGTGCCGGCATCCTCACCAACCGCCACCGACAGCGAAGAAAGGCCGACCGGCCCGCCTCCGAACTTGTCAATAATGGTCAGCAGTATCTTCTTGTCCATCTCATCCAGGCCCCTTACATCAACATCCAACTGGGAAAGGGCGAACTGGGTAATCTCCTTGTCCACCTTTTCCTTGCCCTGAACCTGGGCAAAGTCCCGCACCCGGCGCAGAAGCCGGTTGGCGATGCGCGGGGTCCCGCGCGCCCTCTGTCCGATTTCCCAGGCACTGTCTTCCTCAATCGGCACATCGAGAATCCGGGCCGAACGTTTCACTATCTGAACCAGGTCCTCGGCCGGGTAGTAGTCAAGCCGGAAAGATATCCCGAATCTTGAGCGCAGCGGCGCGGTAAGAAGGCCCGAGCGGGTGGTTGCGCCGATAAGGGTGAACTCATTGAGTCGGATTCTTTCTGACCTGGCTCCTGGTCCCCGGTCAATCATCACATCAATAACGAACTCCTCGAGCGCCGGATAAAGAAACTCCTCGACCGCCTTGTTGGTCCGGTGAATCTCGTCGATAAAGAAAACGTCCCGGCTCGCCAGGCCGGTCAGAACCCCGGCCAAGTCAACCGGCCGCTCAAGAATAGGCCCTGAACTGCACCTGATATTTGCTCCCATCTCCTGAGCCACGATATAAGCCAGAGTGGTCTTGCCCAAGCCGGGCGGCCCGAAAAGCAGCACGTGCTCAAGCGCTTCATCCCGCATCCGGGCCGCCTCAACAAATACCCGCAGGTTCTCCTTGACTTTCTGCTGACCGACAAACTCATCCAGTTTCCGCGGTCTTATCTGCTCGTCGAATTCATCTTCGCCCTTGAGCCGCCGGGGAGTTACCAGCCGTTCCTTCTCTGTCATCCGCTACCCCCCACCGCCTTCGGCGGGGCTCTGAATTCCGGATTCCGGACTCCGGATTTCCTTATTTGGGACTGGCGCGTAGCGTCATCCCTTCTGCTGCAATGCCAGCTTGAGTAACGCTTCAAGCGTCATCTCCTCAGACACCTCAATCCGACCCAGCCGGGACCGGGCTTCCCGGCGCGTCAGACCCAATGAAACCAGGGCCGACGCTGCATCAGCCAGAATCGGCTTGCCCTCTGGGACCGGCTCGGCCCTTTCCTTGAGTTCTCCAAGAATCCGCTGCGCCCTTTTCGGCCCGAGACCGGGCACGCTGCGCACAACATCAATCCTGCCGGCCGCGATAATCTCGTGGATTTCCTCGGGACTGAACCGGGAAAGAAGGTTGAGCCCGGCCTTGGGCCCGATGCCCTTGACCGAAGTAAGCAGCTTGAAGGTATCCCGCTCCGCCTTTTCTGCAAAACCGTAAAGCTCGACTCCGGCGCGTGGAAACCGGGTGACGACTAGAAGCTGTGCTTCGTCGCCCACACTGCTCAGCCGCCGCGAAGTGGAGAGCGGCACCTGGACCTCGAAACCCATGCCCCTGCAGTCAATCACCACCCGGGTCGGCTCCTTTTCCAGCAGCACACCGCGTAACGCTGCAATCATCGTCTCTCCCTAACCCCTAACCCCTATTCTCGTCGCCAGGCAATAGGCAGCAGCCAGGGCATCAGCCGCATGCTCGGGCACTTTGTCATCAAGACCCAGAAGTTGCTTAATCATGTAGTTCATCTGCCGTTTCGAGGCCCGGCCACTGCCGGTCACCGCCAGCTTGATTGTCGCCGGCGTGATTTCCTCAGCCGGTATTCCCTTGCGCGCGAGCACATACAGAATCACGCCCCTTGCCTGAGCTGAAAGTATCACACTCCGTGCACCCCCCGCCTTGAAGAAAAGCGTCTCAATGGCGCTGGAGGTAGGCCGGGTGCAACGGATGACCCGCTCAAGTTCGTTGCCGAGCTTCCTGAGCCGTTCGGGAATCGAGTTCTTGGAATCGGTCGTGATAACACCGAAATCCACAACCTGCCCGGCTTCGATGATTCCGTACCCGCTGGCGCTCAGGCCCGGGTCAATACCGAGAATCCTCTGGGAAACCTTAGGCCCCGGACACTTTTTCAAGGACCTTGTCCGGGATGTCGAAATTGGCATACACCTGCTGGACCTCATCCAGGTCCTCAAGCAGTTCCATGAGCTTGATCACCCTGGATGCATCCTTTTCCGAAACCGGGATGGTGTTGGAAGCAATCTGGGTAAGCTCGGCACTCAGCCACTCAATGCCGGTCTCTTTCAGCTTCTGCTTCACCGCCTCAAAGCTGCTAATCGCGGTGAGCACCGAATAACCGCTGTCATCGGTCTGGACATCGTCCGCTCCGGCTTCAAGCGCTGCATCAAGAACCGCGTCCTCAGAAGCCCTGTCCTTGGAAATAACAATCAGACCCTGGGGCTTGAACTGCCAGGCCACACACCCGGCCCCACCCATGCTGCCACCATACTTGTCGAAAACGTGTCTGACCGCCGAAGTGCTCCGGTTTTTGTTGTCGGTGATAGCCTTAACCATTATTGCGACGCCGGCCGGACCATAACCTTCGTATGTCACCTCTTCATAGGAAACACCGGGCAGTTCGCCGGTGCCCTTCTTTATCGCCCGCTCGATATTGTCGGCCGGCATATTCACTGCCTTGGCTGACTCGATTGCGGTACGCAACCGAGGGTTGGCGTCCGGGTCCTTGCCGCCGGCCCGGGCCGCGGTGGTAATCTCCCTAATCAGCTTGGAGAAAGCCTTTCCTCGGGCGGCATCCGTCTTCGCCTTCTTGTGCTTGATGGTTGCCCATTTGGAATGTCCAGACATTATAGTCCTCCTTGGGAAATCAAATATCAACTCTATTCTAGGACGGACGCCTGTTATGTCAACCTCTTTAACCCCCGAAAACCGATATAGAGAATTCACCATCAAGGCACGAAGAACACTGCCGGAAAATCCAAATACCCAAATCCCAAGGCCAAATCAAATCCTAATTCCCAATGACCAAAAAAGAACATGCCGCTGTCATCCTCCTTCGTCATTCCGACCGGAGGCGCACATTCGGCTTGCTCGGTGTAAACTCCGCGCCGGAGCGGAGGAATCTCCCCTGAGAGACCCCTCGACTCCGCTCGGGGTGACACTGGGTATCACTTTGGGTTTTGACATTGATTAGTCATTTGAGCTTTGGACTTTGAGCTTCTGCTTTGTGCCCTTTGTAGTGAGGTCCGCTTTCCGCTGACCGCCTTCCGCTATCCGCACCCGACTTTGGACTGGGGTGTCATGCCACCGCTTTCATACACGGAAGCAGGCTTCCGTTAGGACAAAGCGGCAGCGCGCTGCCGCACTCCAAATTAGCCAATCTTCGCGCTTTGCCTTTTACCTTCTGCCCTCTCCTCTGTGTCCATCTGTGTTTATCTGCGGTTCATTCTTCGCGCTCTTGGTGTCCCTTCGATTCCACTCAGGACAGGCTTTGTGTTGAAGTTCCTATATCGGTTTTCGCGGGACGATAATCTGCTTGACAAAGGTCATTTGCCTAATTAGCTTATCATGATGACTGCACTTATTCTGGCCGTTTGTCTTGTATCAATTGACCCGAATGCGGGCACCGCCGGCTTTGACTTCCTGCGCATCGCACCTACTGCCCGCGAAGCCGCGATGGGCGGAGCTGCGGTCGCCGGCGCCCAAAGCCCAATGGGATTCTGGTACAGCCCGGCCCACGCGGCTGAGGCCGAATACCAGCGCGCCCATCTCGGCTATGTCAACTATGTGGCCGGCATCCATATCGGCTCGGCTGCCTACTCACAGCCACTGGCTTTGGACAAAGGAATCGGAGTCGGGATTGTCTACCTCAACTCCTGAACCATGAAACGAACCGACCCGCTCGGAAACGAACTCGGCACCTTCGGTGTCTCTTATGCTGACCTCAATGTCAGCGGCGCGTGGAGGTTTTCCAACATCTTCACGGTCGGCGCCGGACTTCAGGGTCTGTACGGCTCAATTGATACCTTCTTTACAGTCGGATTCGCCGGAAATATCGGTGCATCAGCCCATATCCCGATCGAAGGCTTTGAGGGACTGACCGCCGGGCTCGCAGCCAGTAATATCGGCTATCAGGCCAAACCGTTTCAGGCCGAACACGACCCGATGCCCGTTGAGTTCGCGGCCGGGCTGGGCTACCAGCCAAACCCCGCGCTCAATCTGGCGCTTGATGTTCACAAGCCGCTGGATAACCGGTTCCAGTTCCGAGCCGGTATCGAGGGCTGGGTCGGCGACATGATTGTCTTGCGCGCCGGGTACAACACGCTCGGTTCAGACCTGAAGTCCGGTGGTGGGTCTGACATCCTGGCTGGTATTTCCACCGGACTCGGCATAAGATACGAAGGCTACCAGCTCGACTACTGCTTCATCCCGATGATCGAACTGGGCATGGCTCATCGGCTGTCCCTCACTCTTACGCTCTGACCCTGCCGAGCAAACGATGAAAAACCAGTTCATCAAAAACCTGAAACCGAACATCCCGGTGGACGACATATTCTTTCTCACCCGCCGCGACATAAAGGAGAAACGCGATGGCGCTCCGTTTCTGACCCTTGAATTCCAGGACAAAACCGGTCGGGTGGCCGGCATAATGTGGGACCGGGTTGAAGACGCGCTGCGCTGCGTCGAAGCCGGTGGATTCTATCATGTCCAGGGCAAGCTGGGCGACTACCAGGGAAAACCCCAGCTTACCGTGAACGTCATCTACCCGGCCGACCCTGATGAGGTCAGCCGGGACGACTTCATCGCCACGACCAGGCACGACCGGCAGAAACTGCTGGAGGAGTTGCGCGGCCTTATCGCCGAGGTCAAGAACCCCTATATGAACAAGCTGCTTGAGTCCTTGTTCGAAAACCCGGAGTTCACCGAGCGGTTTTCTATGGCCCCGGGCGGCGCAAGGGTTCACCACAACTACCTCGGCGGCCTGTTAGAACACACCGTGTTCATGTGCCGCCTGGCCAAAGCTGTCGCAGGAGTCTACAGTGAAGTGGACAAGGATCTGCTCGTAACAGGCGTTATTCTCCACGACATCGGCAAGACCCGGGAATACACTTATGACACCGCGCTCGACCATACCCTTGATGGTCGACTTCTCGGGCACATCGTCATGGGCTACGAAATGGTGAAGGACAGGATAAAGGGAATCAAAGGGTTCCCTGAAGAGCTGACCCGCATACTGCTTCACATTGTGCTTTCTCATCACGGACATCTGGAGTTCGAGTCACCAAAAACCCCGAAGTTCGTAGAAGCATTCATCATTTACTGCCTGGATAACCTTGACTCTCGCGTGATGATGTTCCGCGATGTGGTGGAGAAAAACCAGGGCGTCAAATGGACTGACTTCCAGCGGTATCTCGAAACCAACGTCTATATCAGAGACCCGCTGGAATAGAAGAAGAATGACCCAGTGGTCAAGCGACCCACTGGTCAAGTGATTGGGACTATGGAAATCTCACAAGGAAAATAGAGTGACGGCCAATGCCCAATGGCCAATTCCCAATACCCAGTCAATGACCAAACCAGCCCGGTTTGGGTATTGGTGCTTGGGCATTTCCTCGTTGATTGGTCATTGGAACCTGGTCATTGGTCATTTCCTGCACAGCAATGCCTGACCTTGACCGTGCCAGTCTCAGGTCCGCCTGTCAGGCGCTCGGCCTGAAGCTGTCCGGGGCCGAACTCAAGCTCCTTGAGCGCTATGCCGGGCTCCTGCACGACTGGAACCAACGTATCAACCTCATCTCCCGCAAAGACACTGACCGGATTCTCTCCTATCACGTAATCGACTCGCTTGCGGTTTCACACCTTATCCCAACCAGTGCCCGCGTCTGTGACATCGGAACCGGAGCCGGTCTACCCGGAATACCGCTCGCCATCGCCCGACCAGACACTGAAATGGTGCTGGTCGAATCTTCACGCAAGCGGTGTCTGTTCCTGCACGACGCAGTCCAGACCCTTGGCATCTCAACCGCCACAATTATCAACAACCGGTCTGAGGCAATCCCCTCCCTTGAGTGCGACACCATCGTCAGTCGGCTCACCGCGCCGCTCAGACGGGCGTTAAAGCAAATGCACCATCACCGCCAGCCTGAAGGCCTGATGATATTCTATAAGGCAACAGACTCCGCGACCGAGACGGATGATGTCGCATCAATCCTCAGCAAGTACCGACTGGCAGTGGTCCGCACCGAGGATGTTGTTCTTCCTGTCACTGGCATGACCAGACGGTTCGTCATTATCGGCTCTGCGTAGGCCCCTCCGGCACACCCGCAAAAAAGAGAAGGCCCACCCCGAGCCTTCTTCTTTTTTTCTTTCCAGGGAAGTAACCGTCAAAAGCGTGTCCGGGCCATGCAAAGCTCGTAGAAAGGAGGTGATCCAGCCGCACGTTCCCGTACGGCTACCTTGTTACGACTTCGCCCCAGTCATCAGCCCCGCCTTGGGCCCCCACAAAGGAGGGACTTCGAGCGTTGCCGACTCCCATGGCGTGACGGGCGGTGTGTACAAGACCCGGGAACGTATTCACCGCTGCATGCTGATCAGCGATTACTAGCGATTCCATCTTCAAGCAGGCGAATTGCAGCCTGCTATCCGAACCATGGCTGTCTTTGGGGATTGGCTTCACCTCGCGATGTTGCGACCCATTGTAGCAGCCACTGTAGGACGTGTGTAGCCCTGGGCATAAAGGCCATGATGACTTGACGTCGTCCCCACCTTCCTCCTCCTTAACGGAGGCAGTCCCTCTAGAGTGCACCGTCACCGGTTTGCAACTAAAGGCAGGGGTTGCGCTCGTTGCGGGACTTAACCATACACCTCACGGCACGAGCTGACGACAGCCATGCAGCACCTGTGCAAGCTCCAGGGAAAAACCCCGGTCGGTCCCCTTTCGGGTTCCTACCACTCGCATGTCAAACCCAGGTAAGGTTCTTCGCGTAGCATCGAATTGAACCACATCCTCCACCGCTTGTGCGGGTCCCCGTCAATTCCTTTGAGTTTCAACCTTGCGGCCGTAGTCCCCAGGCGCCACATTTATCGCGTTAGCTGCGGCACGGAGACTTACCTCCCCACGCCTAATGTGCATCGTTTACGGCTAGGACTACCAGGGTATCTAATCCTGTTCGCTACCCTAGCTTTCGTGTCTCAGCGTCAGGAGCATTCCAGAAACCTGCCTTCGCTATTGGCGTTCCTTCCGATATCTACGCATTTTACCGCTACACCGGAAGTTCCGGTTTCCTCTCCTGCCCTCTAGACTAGCAGTTTCGACAGCAATTTCCCGGTTGAGCCGAAAGCTTTCACCATCGCCCTCCCAGTCCGCCTACACCCCCGTTACGCCCAGTAAATCCGGACAGCGCTTGCCCCCTACGTATCACCGCGGCTGCTGGCACGTAGTTAGCCGGAGCTTCCTTTGGGAGTACCGTCACCGTTTCGGCAGTTACTCCGAAACGGCATCGTTCACCCTGACAGAAGTTTACATCCCGAAAGACTTCATCCTCCACGCGGTGTCGCTGGGTCGGGCTTCCGCCCATTGCCCAAATTTATAGACTGCTGCCTCCCGTAGGAGTGGGGACCGTGTCTCAGTTCCCCTGTGGTCGGTCACGCTCTCACGCCGACTACCCGTCGTCGCCATGGTGGGCCGTTACTCCACCATCAAGCTGATGGGACAAGAGCCCCTCCCAAGGTGGCACCTTGCAGCGCCTTTCTTGCGAAAGAGATGCCTCTATCGCAGCACATGGGGAATTAGTCCGCCTTTCGGCGGGTTATGCCCCTCCTCGGGGTAGATTGCCCTTGCGTTACTCACCCGTCCGCCGCTAGACATAGCCCGGTGTTGCCACCAGAAAATGTCCCGCTCGACTTGCATGTCTAAGACACACCGCCAGCGCTAGTCCTGGGCCAGGATCAAACCCTCCAAGCAATAATCTTGGAGTAGAATTGGCAAAGCCCGGACACGCTTTGGGTTACATCCGAATTATCAAAGAGCGATACCTCTGTATCTATAAGATACGAAGAAAAAACGCTCTGTCAACACTATTAATATCTCACTTTGTCACTGTATGTCCTCTAACAGCAACTGAT
This sequence comes from Caldifarciminota bacterium, assembly GCA_030612625.1. GTDB lineage: Bacteria > Hydrothermota > Tepidihabitantia > Tepidihabitantales > Tepidihabitantaceae > UBA3079. The sequence goes on along the minus strand of JAUWNN010000071.1, from coordinate 3,589 downwards.
TAGCAACCCGGTTGCCGACCCCCTCAGAAACGGACTTGCAGGGGGGTGATGTCCTGCCGTGCAGGCTTGGTGAACTATCGCCGGCTGACTCCGGTTCCTGCTATCGAGCCACAACCACCTTGCACCCGGCATGCGTGCGACCGTCTGTGGCCACCAGGAAGTAAACACCGGGTGCCAGCCGGTCGGCTCTCAGATGCGCCGTTCCTCTGGAACGGTCGCACGTCATAGCAAGCCTCATCCGGCCGCAGGCATCATAAAGCGTCAGTCTGACCAGCTTCGCCAAGCCGCCCTCAAGTCGGACAACACCCCAATCCCGGACCGGGTTGGGATACACCTCAAGCCTGCGTAACGGTGACATGACAAGACCTTCTGTCATAGCTCCGTGCTTCTTGCTATTGCCGGCCAAATCAAACCGCCACAGCTCCTGGGTCTTGTTGCCCTTGAGCACGTAGTAGCTTCCTTTAACGAATTCCAGACCGCCGCCGTACTTGACCCTCTTTCTTCTTGCAACTCCGTACGGGACCTCAGGAAATTCATACCAGGAGGAATCGGCTGCCTCGAGCCGCCAGAACTCGTTGGTATTTCCACCCTTGAGCACCGCCAGAACTCCATTGGCCCATATCATGTCGCCGCCCTGCTTCACTTTCTTCCTGCGTCCTGAGGCGCCTTCAAGCGGGACAAGCGGCAGTTGTCCTGGAAACCAGGTGTTAGATTCAACATCGAACCTGAACACTTCGTTGTATTTCCCTTTGAGACAGTACATGGTTCCGTCACCATCGTATGCGAGCGCGCTTCCATGCTTGTACTTCGGCTTGCCGCTTGTGCCGGCAGGAGCATCCGGCATGCTGTCCCATGAGTCGCGGACGACATTGTACCGGTAGAATTCAGCAGTATTCGAGCCTTTAAGCAGGTAGACATACCCGGTGTCATTGACCACCACATGTTCGAGCCCGGTTCCGCCGCGCGGGTACTTACGCCGCCGTGGACCTGTAGGAACATCAGACAGCCCGGTCCAGCCGAGCACCGGGTCAAACCGATAGAACTCGAAAGTCTTGTTTCCCCTGACAACATACAGACACCCGTGGTCGTCGGCCGCAATCGCTCCGCCCTTGCGGACCGGTTTTCCGGCCGGGCCTGTGGGAATCGAATCCAGGCTCTGCCAGGTACCAGCGGCAATGTTGAAGGCATAAACCTCATTTGTCTTATTCCCTTTGAGCGGATATAGTGCCGTATCATCGGCAGCCAACCCGCCGCCGTGGTACCCCGGCCGACCCGACGGGAGCAAAGGCACATCGCGAAGTTGTGTCCAGTTGCCAACCGGCTCATTTATGACCCCGAACTGGAAACTCAGGGTGTCATTGGCAGCACAGCCGTCTCCGGCCATCCAGGTAGAGCAGCGTGCCACCATGTATCCCGCCTGGTTCGCAATCCAGGGACGAAACTCAATCACGGTATCCAGCCCATCCGGTTCCAGACCGGCCAGCAGTATCGAATCTGCATAGAGACGTGTTCCGCCCAGGTAAATGAACATGAAAGCCCATACATCTGCAGGCAATGTACCGAAGTTCTTGAAGCTCGCGGTCGGAATCACTGATGACTGGTAGGCCATGTTCCCGTCCGGCTTGATGATATGCCGTACCCCGGCATCCACAGCCGGGCCGGGAACATAAACCAGAGCCTGTGCGGTATCATTGCTGCGGTCATAATCCAGACCCAATTCGGTATAGCACCTTGCCATCCAGTATCCGTGCAGATTCGGGGTCCAGTCCGGGAAATCGACAATCTCGGAACTACCCGCTCCAAGACTGAGGAAAACATCCTGTTCATATCCGTCTGTGACTTCAAAGCGACAGTTAAAGCCTGCCGGCAACAGGCTGTAGTTATGGACGTCAGCCTGCGGGGTCACCGGAACACCGGAAGGAACCGTACCGGTCGGCGCAAGAACCGCTTCGACCCCGACGTCAGGAACCTCACGCAGCTTCAGCACGGTCGGGTCTCCGTAATCCGGATACGGCCAGTAGGTAATGCCGGCAACTATGACGTCGTTCTTGAAGAAACAGACGTCCTCTGCGTGATTCGGGCCGAGCGGAGTCGGGACTGTGACCTTCGGCTTGAAGATGAACTTCCATCCCAGCGTGCCGTCACTACCGTATTTCAGGACCGCGAGCAACTGTCCGGCCACGAGCCTTCCCGCAATCCGACCGCCGACTACAACACTACCCCAGCCGTCCACATCCAGGCACACCGCTTCATCGGAGTCCATTAGGCCGTCATAGAGTTCTGACCAGAGCAGCAGGCCATCAGCCCGATACTTCAGAACCAGCATGTCGGCACCATAGTTACCGCTTCCAGACCCGCAGACAAAGATATTGCCTGATTCGTCAGCACCGATGTCATTGCCCCAGTCATTACCTTTACCCGGGCCGTTATAGTCTTCGGTCCACTGATGGGCGCCGTCGGACCGATAGGCAACAGTTAGAACATCCTGAGCACCACTGCGGTCCACATAGCCTGTGCCCACCACAAATTCTCCGCTCAGGCAGATTCGGCTGATATACTCGTCAGAGCCTAGGCCACCGTGCAGATTCTGCTCCCAAGTCTGGTTGCCGTCCGTATCATACTTCGCGATTGTGGCATCGTACCCGTTGCTGCCGTGATGGGTCCGGCCACCGATGTAGACAGCACCCAGCCCGTCAACCTGGACATCATTAGCCTTTTCGTAGTATCCGTGGCCGCCACAGCGGGATATGGTCCTGGTCCATTTCAAGTCGCCGGTAGCCGCGTCCAGCTTGATAAGGGCCATGTCTTGACCGGTCGAGTAGTTGGTAACCTGACCGGCGATGTACACCGCGTCGTGGTCCACGGCAATCGAATACCCGCAGTTGTATTCGGAACTGACGTTCCCCCTGACTTCACGCACCCACTTCTGCTTGCCGTTCGCATCCCATTTGGCAGTCAGCACCGACCGGCCCGGATAGCCACCGGTCCCAGTGACATAGACCCCGCCTGCGTGGTCCACTGCGATTGCATAGGCGTAATCATGCCCACCGCCGTCGTAGCTCGTACTCCAGAGCAGCTTGCCGTCGGGATTGTACTTGAGCACGATGAAGTCGAAACCTGCTGAGATATACTGCCCGTACGCGCAGACATGGGAATTGCCCTCCGGGTCCACAGCCAGCGTACGGCTGGGCTTCATATATTGATGAGAATAGCTGGGTGAGTACTGATGATGTCGAAGCCAAAGCGTATCAACCTGGCCAAAGCCGAGAGCCAGCAACAGGCCCAGACCAAGTAACACTTTCAAGGACCGGCTCATAGTAGCCTCCTTTGGTCCCGGGCGAAATCCACCCGGATAAACGTTCCTTTGACGTAGACCATATTCTCTGACCGAAACGGCGGCTGCCCAGGCCGCGTAACCCGGAACGGCCGCCGCTTTCCATATATATTGTAGGCTGGCTGGCGCTCAAGTCAAGCCGCTGCCCGAAAACCGATATAGGAATCTCACCACAAAGGCACAAAGAACAAGGCAAAAGTCAAGACCGCAGAATCTAAACACCAAGACACGAAGAGCACAAAGAAAATCCCTCTG
>JAUWNN010000083.1 GCA_030612625.1 Caldifarciminota bacterium | reverse complement strand
TTCTCCTCATCTGTGTCCATCTGTGTTTATCTGTGGTTCACTTTTCCCTTGGCGTTCTTGGCGGTTGACTTCCGTTTCGTGTATTTCGTGATTTCGTGGCTAATCCTGGTTTGGTTGCGGCCCTTCGGGGGCCGCGCTAGGCTCTTAGTGCCTTTGTGTTGAAATTCCTATATCGGTTTTCGGGTCCATTCCACGCCTTGACGACTGCATCTGCAGACCCAAGATGGTGCCAACCTGGAAGGATGCCGCTTCGCGGCGAACTTTGATGGAAAAGGAATTCCTTATTCTCTTCCGGCCTCGGGCTCAGCGCCGTCCATCGAAGATGCAACCCAGGTTGCGCCATGCCTAAAAACACCTCTGTGCCATCGGATGGCACTGTTGCGGCCAGAAGCCGCGCTGCCGCTCGCTTCGCTTCCATTCGCCGCGCGCTGGTTCATCTATTCTCCTCCTCGCTCGAACTCGCCGGTGTAGTCGAGAAAATAGCACGCGGGGAGCCGGTTACTGTGACCGGTATCGTTGGTGCAGCTCGTTCCCTGCTCGCGGCTGATATCGCAGCTCGGCTGCAGCGGCCTGTCGTCATAGCGCTGGCACAGGAAACCGACATGGTCGCACTGCTCAGAGACACCCTGGCGCTGTGCCCTGAAATACCGTGTTTACTTCTCGACCCCGACAACCTTGCTACTGTGAAGAAACTGAAAGAAGTCAATCCGGACGCTTCCGCTGTTGTTGTCACCAGCCACAGCAGCCTGGGGAAACCTGCACCTGCGTCGGTCCCGGACGAGAATCTTGCCCGCACCCTCAGCCTCAATCAGTCACAGCCGATTGAGGGACTGGTTGAGTGGCTGGAGCAGGCAGGTTACGAACATGTTGACCTTGTTACCGAACCGGGCGAATACGCTACGCGGGGTGGCATCGTTGACATTTTTCCTGAAGACTCCAGACAGCCGGTAAGGACAGAATTCCTGGATTCTCTTGTGATTTCGCTCCGCACATTCGACCCGCTTTCCCAGCGCTCAACCGGAAAAATCTCCAAGACTGACATCTACACCCGGCGCCGGCCAGGACCGTCAGACATCACAGCCGCCACACTCCTGCCCAACAGATCAATCCTTATCTCAGAGTCTCGTTTGCCCGGGCTCTCGCCTGCGGTTACGCTGACTACTGATGCAGACGCGGATTTCAACCTCGGCTGCAGCAAAGCCCCCGGCTTCCTGGGCAACTTCAAACTGCTCCGGAGAGAACTGGAATCACCCGGCCACCGCTACTTCATCTCCTGCAGCACCGAAGAGCGGTGCGAAAGACTCAGACGTCTGCTCGGCCCGAAGCCCGACTACCTGATTACCGGGCTCAGCACCGGGTTCACCTGCTCTGAGTCTGCCGCGAAGCGGCATCATGACTACACCCTTCTTACCGAACGCGAACTCTACGGCGCGCCGGGCCGGAGCCTCGTCCGGCACCGGTTCAAGGGATTGCCCATTGACAGCCTTGTGGCCCTGCGGCCGGGTGACTATGTTGTCCATGTTGACTATGGCATCGGACTGTTCGAAGGAACCCGCCGCATCAGCCACGACCAGACTGAGAAAGATTACCTGTCACTACGTTATGCTGGAAGCGACCGGGTCTATGTGCCGGTGGAAAACCTCGGGCTGCTTGACCGGTACATCGGTGCCGGAAAAGAACCGGTTCGGCTCGACCGGATTGGCGGACGGTCGTGGCTTCTAGCCAAAGCCAAGGCAGCCCGGGCAAGCGCCGAGTATGCTGAACAACTGCTGGAAACTCATGCCCGCCGCAATCTGACACGCGGCCATGCGTTTGCACCTGACGGCCAGTGGCAGGCTGAGCTCGAAGCGTCATTTCCCTATCAGGAAACCCGTGACCAGGTCGAAACCCTTGCAGCAGTAAAACAGGGCATGGAAAGCCCTCGTCCCATGGACCGGCTGGTATGTGGTGATGTGGGCTACGGTAAAACCGAAATTGCCCTGCGCGCCGCTTTCAAAGCAGCAGTCAACCTGAAACAGGTAGCCCTGCTCGCTCCCACCACCATTCTCTGTTTCCAGCACTATACCACCTTCCACCAGCGACTGGAACCGTTTCCGCTCCGGGTCGAAATGCTCTCGCGACTCATTTCTGTGCCCCGGCAGAAACAGATCCTGGCCGACATTGCGGCCGGCAAAGTTGACATCATTATCGCTACTCACCTTCTGCTCAACCCGAAGGTGCGATTCCGTGACCTGGGACTTCTCATCCTGGATGAAGAACAGAAGTTCGGCGTGCGGCAGAAAGAGCAAGTCAAACAGATAAAAGCATCAGTTGATGTGCTTACTCTGACCGCCACTCCGGTCCCGAGAACGCTCTACATGACACTTGCCGGCCTGCGCGACATATCAACCATTCACACTCCGCCGCCTGGCCGGCGCGAAGTCCGGACCGAAGTGACTCCGTGGAATGACAGCCTGATTACCGAACATGTCGAGCGGGAAACAAATCGGGACGGCCGGGTGTTCTTTGTCCATAACCGTGTCCAGACAATCCTGTCCGTGGCTGCGCGACTCAAACGCCTGTTTCCATCTCTGGACATCGCTGTTGCCCACGGCCGAATGCCGACCCATCAACTCGAGCAGGTCTACCTGGATTTTGCAGCCGGAATGCATCAGATACTTCTTTCAACCGCCATCATCGAGTCCGGTCTGGACATACCCAACGTGAATACCATCATTGTTGACCGGGCCGACCGGTTCGGGCTCAGTGACCTGCACCAGTTGCGTGGCCGGGTTGGACGAAGCGACCGTCAGGCCTATGCCCTGTTTCTCATTCCCGCGCGCCGGGAGATAACCCCTGAATCCCGCAAGCGTCTGTCAGCCCTGCTTGCCTATTCGCAGCTCGGTTCAGGTTTCAAGCTGGCGCTCCGCGACTTGGAAATCAGGGGCGCGGGTGACTTGCTTGGCACTCGTCAGCACGGCCACATCGCCCGGGTCGGTCTCAACCTCTATACCAAAATGCTGAAAGAAGCAACCGCGCACATCAAAGGCGAGACGGTTGCACCCGAGCCTGAACTCAAGCTCTCTGTCAGCGCCTTTCTGCCCGAGGAGTACGTTTCTGACGCTTTCGAGCGGGCCGCGCTTTACCGCCGGCTGCTCAGTCTTGAAACCGAAGCCGAGCTTGCGGAATTCAAGGCCGAGCTCGTGGACCGTTTCGGCCGCTACCGGCGAGTCGTCGGACGAATGGAAACGAAGCGAACAGTGCCATCCGATGGCACAGTCGCCCAATCGGAAATCCGGACTTCCGAAGGAAATCTGCGCTCGGAGCGCGGGGGGAGCAGCCTACCGGATTCCGCGTCGAGCGCTCCATCCGCGGTGGAAAACCTGTTCAAGATCGCCCTGGTCAGGATTCGCGCTCGCAAACTGGGGTTGCTCAAAGTAACACTCAGAGCCGACAAGGCAACAATCATCGGACCGGAACAGACCACCACCTTTGACAGCAACATCGACCAGCTACTCAGCCGCCTGTCCCGGAATCCTGTCTAAGCCGGTAATCTCTATCTTCCGTCCTCTGCCTGCAAACTCCAGCCGCACATGAATCGTCCGCTCGGGCAGCAGCGCTTCGGCCCGCTCAGCCCACTCAATCAGACACACCCCATCGCGCTCAAGATACTCCTCAAATCCGACCCCTTCCAACTCATCCGCTTTAGCAATCCGATACAAGTCAATATGGTAAACCGAAAGGGTCCGAGGGTTCCCGGGTTCTAGGGTTCGGGCCCTTGACCCCTCGAACCCTTGACCCCTCGAACCCTTTCCTTGATATTCTGTGGCAATGACAAATGATGGGCTCTTGACAACCTCGACAACACCCAGGCCTCGGGCAACACCCTTTATCATCGTGGTCTTGCCGCTGCCCAAGTCACCATAGAACGCTACTACTGCGCGAGTCGTCGGACGAGTCGCCGGAATCGGAAATCCGGAATCTGAAGTTCCAATGTCCGTCAGACGTTCATGTTCCAGAGCCGCAGAAAGGCGGCGGCCGAGACTCATTGTCTCGGCCGCACTTGCAGTTCTGAAGGCGGGCACTTTAACGCCCGAGCGAACCTAGAGCAGTTCGATGCTCATCGCGGTGGCTTCACCTCCACCCAGACAGATAGCAGCAAGCCCTTTCTTGAGTCCCCGGTCCTTGAGCGCGTAGAGAAGCGTAACAAGTATCCTGGCACCGGAACACCCAACCGGGTGGCCCATCGAAATACCGCTGCCGTGGACATTCACTCGGTCCAGGTTCCAGCCGAGTTCCTTGCTGTCGGCCAGGAACTGAGAAGCAAACGCCTCGTTCAGCTCAATCAGGTCGAAGTAATCCACGTCCACGCCCTGAACCTCAAGCAGGGTCTGAACCGCCTTCACCGGAGCATAGAAAAGCATCTTCGGCTCAACGCTGCCGGTGCTGTACGCGATAATCCGTGCCATCGGCTTCAACCCCTTCTCCTTGGCATAAGCCTCGCTTGATACAACCAGTGCCGCAGCCCCGTCGTTGATTGAGGAAGCGTTGCCCGCGGTGACAGTGCCGTCCTTGGTGAACACCGCCCTCAGCTTCGCCAGCTTTTCAAGCTTTATGTCAGCCCTTGGCCCCTCATCAGTGTCAACCACAATCGGCTCTTTCTTGCGCTGCGGCACCTCAACCGCAACGATTTCTTCCTTGAACTTGCCTTCCTTTATGGCTTTCACCGCGAGCTGATGGCTGCGTAAGGCCCATTTGTCCTGCTCCTCGCGCGTAATCCCCGAATTCCTGGCCGTGAAGTCACCAAGCTCGCCCATGTGAACGTCGCCGAAATAGTCCCAGATGCCGTCATATATCATTCCGTCCTGCAGCTTGGCATCACCCATCTTCTGGCCGGTCCGCAGCCGCTTCAGGTAATAAGGAACATTGGACATCGACTCCTGACCACCGGCAACAATCAGTTTCGCATCTCCGGCCTTAATCATCTGACAGCCGAGTGAAACCGCAATCATCCCTGAGCCGCAGACCTTGTTCACAGTAATAGCTGGTATCTCAGGTGAAAGACCGGCATGGATTGCAGCCTGCCGTCCTGGTGCCTGGCCGATGCCGGCCGGGCAGACATTGCCCATGATCACACCTTCAACCCCTGCCGGGTCTGCCCCGGACCGTTTCATCGCTTCCTTGATTGCAATGGCTCCAAGGTCCGGTGCCCGCAAAGGCGCAAGACCACCTAAGAACCTGCCTACTGGTGTTCGGACAGCACCAAGAATAACCGTTTCCTTTGCCTTACCGATTGTCATCTTACCATCCTTTCTGTTTCGTTCTTCACCACTAAGACGCAAAACAACCAGGGGCTCTTTCGTTCCTTCGTGCCTTTGTGGTAAGGTTCATTTTCCCCATTCCGGTTTGCGCTTCTCAAGAAACGCACTGGTTCCTTCGGCTGGTTCGCCCGAAGAAAAACAGACATTGAACGCTTCGATTTCATAAGAGTTGCCGGTAGTCAGGTTCGAATCCAGACCCCGGTTGATCACCGTCTTGGCCAGCCGCACCGCGGTCGGTCCGTTGCTGGCAATCTTTTTCGCCATCTTGGTTACGTAGCCGATGAGTTCCTCAGCCGGCACAACCTTATTCACCAGGCCGATGCGCAGCGCCTCGGCCGCGTCAATCGCTTCACCAGTGTAGATAAGCTCTTTGGCAATACCCGGCCCGCACAGCCTGGAAAGCCGCTGAGTCCCGCCAAAACCGGGAATAAGACCAAGCTTGACCTCAGGCTGACCGATTCTGGCCGAATCGGCCATCACCCTGATATCGCACGCCAGCGCAATCTCGCATCCACCGCCCAATGCAAAACCATTGATTCCTGCAATCACCGGCTTCTCGATGTCCGCGATTCCGGCCATAGCCCGGTGCCCGTTCTGCGCAAACTCGCGCGCCTGCATCGGGGTGAAACTCTTCATCTCCGCGATATCCGCACCCGCAACAAATGCCTTACCCTCACCAGTAAGGACAATCACCAGCACATCGTCCTGCTTCTCAAACCAGCCGAACGCCTGCTTAATCTCCAGCACCATCTCGGTGTTGAGCGCGTTCACCGGCGGACGGTTGAACTTCAGCCAGCCGATACCATCGGCCTTGCTGACCTTCAAATTCGCGAATTCCACATTACCTCCTGCTGTCTTTTTCTTGAAAACCATGGCAACTCAAGACTGTGACTATATGAAAAACCCGGCTCTGGTCAAGCCGCTTCAGAACTCAGGGCCGGCCGACCCTGCCGCTCAAACCTGCATCGTGTCGGAACACCGGCCAGCACGGGTCAGCGGCCGGCGGCTCGGCCACATAGACCGCAAACAGCGACGCATCGTCCGCACCAACTCCGTAGATAGTGCTGTCCGGAGCAAGGACCATTCCCTGCAGAGCCCGGCACTCAAGACCTACCCGCCAGACCTCGTTGCCGGTCGAATCCAGGGCTACCACGAACCCGCCGGTGTCACCGCTCACACCCACAAACATGCTGCCCCGCTCACCCAGACAGGGCGTTCCACTGCTCACGCACTCACCTGTCCCGCACCCCCATGCCCAGACAGGCTGGCCAGAGCAACCAAGCGCATATACCGTATCCCGGGTGGCGAAATAGACCCTTCGGTCCCGACCTGTTACCAAGGTGTTCGGTCCCTGCTCTGAAGCCCAGAGGCCGAAATACCAGTACCACCTTGTGCCGGTGCTGTCAAATGCCTGCACCACGGTCTTGTCCGGCCCAGCACGGCCCATGGCATACACCTGGTCACCCTCACTCACAACCATCTCATCCGGCATCTCAACCGGCAGAGGATAGACTCCAAGCAACCGGTTGCCGGTTCCATAGACTCGCAGCGAATCGCCCAGACAGTACAGCAACCCACTGGCGTCCACAACCGGCTGGATGTAGTTGCAGTTATGAGCCGCAATCGTGTCCACCAACTCACCGGTGCCGAAATCCAGGAACCAGCACGTGTCACTCATCGCTGCCAGAACCGATGATTCGCCCAGCACCAGTCCGAGCGGCGACGCTCCCAAGTCCGCCTGCCAGCGTGAAGAGCCGGGAAAACCCCATACCGAAGTTGCGTCATGCAGGAAAACCCCGTTCTGCTCAGACCCGACCATTCCCAGAGCCTGTTCCGGCCCGATGTACTCACCCAGCCATTCGCCGTTCCGGGTATTGAACTTCAACGCAAGCCCACGGTCAACAACCACCACCTGACCCTGTCCGTTTACCAGCGGCACCCGAGGCCAGGGCTCATCAAGTGAAACCTCCCACTTGAGTTTCGGCTCAGGCAGAAGAAAAATCCTGCAAATCCTGAGCCAGCCGGTCCGCAGCCCGGTCTTATCCTCACACCGTACTTCAACCCGGTATGCTCCATAGTCCTGCCAGACATGGGTCCGGGTCCATACAGTTCCCGAACGCCTCCAGCGGCTCCAATCTGACATCCAGCCATCGTCCCACCGAAACTGGTATCGAACCTTATCACCGTTGATGTCTGTCGCCCGCACCCCGAACTCATAAGTCAGTCCGGCCAGACCGGAATCCGGTCCCCAGACAGAATCAATCTCCGGCAGTGTCGGGGGCCAGACAATCCTGCATCCTATGTTGCCATAGAAAAGAGTCGGTGCAGCAGCGCTCTCATCATCCCACACATTGACATGAACCGGATACCGACCGGTATCAGACCAGCAATGCTCAAACAGACTCGTATCCAGGCTTCCAACCCAGGCACCGGTATCGTCCGGTGTTCCGTCACCCCAGGACATCGCGCACCGAACCGAATCCATATCCGGGTCCTCGGCAATCACAGTGTAGGTGTAGGTTGAACCCGGCTCGACCGAACCGGCACCTCTGACCGAAACAAACTCCGGTGCCCGGTTCGGCTTCCTGCACCAGACGACGAAAGCCAGCAGGACCAGCACTCCGCTCAAACACCAGCGTCTCATAGACAAAAGAATCCTACCACTGGCTCTGAACTAGTCAAGCCGGAGACAGCACATTCTGCAACACAGCCGGATTGTCAGAAGGAAATCAGAAACAGCAATCGGTCACGGCCAGACTCATACCTTGATGACTGCCCGGTTCATAAACATGGCTAACGTTACCGCTATTCCTTCACCGCTATTTCAAGGTTTATCGGCCGGCGCAGCCTAGCGCTGGATTAGGAACTTAGCCGCGGCGCGGGATTCGGGCGATTTCAGAACCGCGAAATAAACTCCATTCGGCACCGGCCTGCCGAGTCCGTCGGTTACATTCCAGGCCACGCAAGTCTCGCCTGACGGCAAGGCAAGTTCCCGCACGGTCCTGCCGCTGATGTCGAGAATTCTGAGGCTGGACGGCGCCTCAGACTTCCTGATGTTGAAGATGCAACGGCTGGAGACGACCGATGGGCTAATGGTTATTGCATCGTGGGTGGCGACCTGGGGCATGCCGGGTTCCTCGACCGCACCAGAGGCACGGAACTTCATGGTCAGGAAATCGTCATACCCGGTGTCCCGGTTGCGGCTTCTACCGGTGAGAATGATGTTGCCCCACGGGTCAAGGTCAGCCGCGCTCGGCTTGTCATTGAATAAGTCTGAGCTGTCGGTGAATGCGCTCCACATTTTCTGTCCGGCAGGGCTGTACCTGACCACGAAGAAGTCATTGCGGCCAAGACCGGCCCAGCGCCAGCCCGCGGCGTATAACCCCTGGTTAGGGGCCAGACACGCCAAGCGTCCGTAGGTTGACATAGTGTCTACGGTTCGGTAGTCGTCCTTCCATTGCAATTGGCCGGAAGGGCCGTACTTCCAGGTGCGAAGGGTCCTTGCGACTTCTCCTGTAACAAAGACATTATCAGCGTTGTCAACAGCAAGCCCATGAGCTTCACTGGAATCGCCCCGAGTCCATATGGTGTCACCGCTTGAGTTGAGTTTCACTACCAGACTCTGGTCCGGCTGACCATAGTACTGCTGCCATCCAGCGATGTAGATGTCGTTGTTCGAGCAAACTCCGATGTCGTTTGCCCAGGATTGGTAATTCGTGTTGGGCATGTAGGAATACGACCAAAGCAGAGTCCCAGCCGTATCGTACTTGAGCACGACGGCATTCCAGTGGTGGGACGCATCCTGGACTCGGCCTGCCACCAGGACTCTTCCAGCCCTGTCCATTGTCAGTGCCCTGCCTTCATCGGAATCATGTCGCTGACCGTCAAAGTACCGACTCCACTTCAGGTTACCGGTGTGGCCATAGCGACAGGTAATAATATCCGTTTGGGTGGAGTCATTCCCGGCTGTTCCGCCTACGTAGATGTTATTGGAGCGGTCAATCGCCGCGTTCAACGGGCTGATGTCAGGGACGGGTTGGCTGGACCGGGAATGCCAGTATGTGGTGTCCGAGAGAAACTCGCCTTCGGACGTGTACTTGAGGATACAGAATCCGTTGTACAGGTCTTTATAGACTGCCGTGACTACTATGACGTTTTCATCAGAGTCCAACTCCGCAGCCATGCCACCATACTTGGAGTATCTGACCCTGGTCCAGGTTCTGGACCACAGGGACTCACCGTGGGGGTTGTATTTGATTACAGCTATGCCTTGTGCATAGCCAGCCACATAGCTGTTGCCGTACCTGTCGACGACCAATGCTCGGGCGTCGTCGTTGTTGCGCGGGCCGGTAGAATAGCGGGCCTGCCAGTCCTGAGCGATGGCAAGAGTTGCGGCCAAACCGAATATCAAAACGATTCGTTTCATAAGACTTCTTTTCCAGACCAGCGTCTGATGCTCAATACAAATCCTTACATAAATATGCCAGACCATTTCATTATGTCAAGGCTGCGCATGACCCCTCATGGTCGGCAATGCGGAATAACAGCTCCGTACGAGTGCAATGCCCTGATTTACAGATGGTTATAGATACTACAAGATGACCTTGACAGGTCGTTTCTTTATCGGCAAACTCTGAGAGGATATGAATAGTTCCTTGCGAAAGCCGGTTGAACCGAGACAACGGATCAGGTGGAATTGACTATGGTAGCTTTGGGAGTTAAGGCATCATTCAGATTCAATGCAGGACAATTGCTGTTTTCCTTGCCGAGTCGCAGAAAGGTGGTGAAGTTAGGATGAGAAATGATGCAGAAGCTCGCCTGGAAGGTGGGGCGGGCAAGTGCTCGGGAAGGAAGGCGGCAACTTCTAGAGCACCCAGAGTTCTACTGAAGTTAGCGCTGCTATCCATCTCTGCGGTGCTGGTCTGGAGCTTCTCCTGCGAGGACCCCTTCGAGACTAATCCGGATTTGGTTCTCTTACTAGCAAAGGAAGGGCACTATCCGTCTAGGCCAGTGCCATCTCCGGATGGCAAGTCAGTCTACTATCTGGATGACACATGTTATGCGGGGGGTACCCGCCCGGGGGGGAAAGGCGACCTACACGTCTGGTGCATTGAAGACAGCTCGGACCGACTGCTGCTTTCTGGCGAGTACTTGGGTCTTGCGGTCTCTCAGGACGGTCAGAAACTTGGACTGAGCTACGGAAAAGCTAACTGCAGTACCTCACTGTTCATCCTCTTGGATACTACAAGGTCAGAAGTGGAGTCGCTGTACGTGGTTCACGCGGAGACCGAATGCGTGCCCCTTCATCTCGCCTTTTCATCGAACAGAGATGAGCTTATCTTCAACATCTGGCCCAAGACTGCAGACGACTCCACCTACTTCTATTCAATAGACTTGGAGCACGACTCAAGCGCCAGGCTCATTCTCAAGATACCTTGGCATCAGCGGTCGTTCGACCTATTCGCAAGGGATTCTATCTACGCCGACAGCCTTGCAAGAGGATACCAGCCTAGCGTGAACCCCAGGTACCCCAGATGGGTTGTGTTCGCCAGGAAGGAGGTCACGTGGCTGTCCTACCGATGGATGCTTCACGACCGGCAGAACGGTACGGTAGAGTCATATGGGAGCGGGACCCGGCCTCTTGGGAAGGGATTTATCGGATGGCCTTCTTGGACGCCGGATGGTAACGGCCTGTTGTTCGTAGCTGGCAGACGGACAGGGCCATCGGGGCAACCATACGCACAATTGGAGCTTTGGCTTCTGAAGAATGCAGCAGAATACCT
>JAUWNN010000255.1 GCA_030612625.1 Caldifarciminota bacterium | reverse complement strand
CCAGGCATAGACCGAGCGAGAGTCCGATGCAGAGAGCAAGGGAGAGAGCCCCCGGGGGGACCTGGGAACGGCTCCCTGAGCCGCTCTCCCAGCGGAAACCCGGCCTTTTTGTAACAATAAAGTTACATTCCCGGATAAAGGGCAGACCCGGACCTGGGTCGCTTTTCCAGCGGGAATACAATTCTTGTGTCCATTTTCACCAAAACGGGAAACTATATTATGAGGAGCCTCAAAGGTGTGGCCGGTGGCTGCGGCCCGTCAGCCGTTCGCCCTTCGTGTCATTGCGAGGCGACCGCAGGTGGCCGTGGCAATCTCTCCGCGGCCGGCGGCAGGCGGTCTTGCGCCTTATCCGAGAAGCCGATGGTGATGAGGGCCAGAATTAAGTATTATGTCCCCTTAATTCACCCTCTCAGATACACGTGGTACTTGCTGATGAGTGCCCTACTCAATCGGCCATTGGGGGATGGCCTTGTCGATTGCGGTCATTAGACGGATGGTCTCGCGGATGGCGACGACATCGCTCTCGCCGGGCCTTTCCTGCCGCGCCGGGCGTCTGCTCAGGTCTGGACATCCTACTGCCTGGTCCGGAATTCCTTGAGCCGGGTGTGCTCGACCATGCGGTTCAGGGTCTTCGGCGTGAACACCTTGCCCCCAGTAGCCAGCAGGAGTTTCTTCATGTCTTCCCGCCGGACCCCGAATCCGCGTCCTGCGATGCAGGCGATGACTTCGTACTTCACTCGGCCTGCGGGCATGCCTTTCCTGCTCAGTTCGCAGAGGTGCTGGATTCTCGTCACTTTGTCGCGGGCTGTGCCGTCGTCTTCGGTGAGCTTGGCCTCGATGATGACCTTGGGGTTGTATTCGCTCGGAATCAGGAAGTCCGGCACTTGGTCGAATCCGGAGATGCGCTCGGCACGTTTGGTCTTGCGAAAACTGACGCCGGCCTGGGTCAGCACGTCCTCAACCGCGGACTCCAGGCTGTCTCCAATCATCTCGCTGATTGAGTCGCGATGACCGGCAAATGGCCGTCCAAGGAATCGCTCGTACAGAAGCATGGCGTAGGGCACGCCGATTCCGGCTGCGGTCCGGATTCCCTGCGCACCTTCCTTGGTGTCCGCTTTGTCCAGCCGGTGAATACGGTCGGGCTTCACCTTCGGAGCCCCGTCGGTGAGCATCCGACACGCGACCCGCACCAATGCCTCCAGGCGCGCCCTGGTTTTCTCAGCCGGCTTGACCGGTTCCAACGGAGCCATCCGGACTTTGCGGTCCCATGTGCGGGCGAATCCCTGCGTTACCGCAGTGCTGGTGTCCTGAGTGGCAAGATAGGCCCATTCCGGCGGAGTGAACCCCAACATGGTCCGCAGGACGATGAAAGTAATCGGTTCCGCAAGCACGGCATTGAGTATCTTCTCTAATGACATGTTCGAGAAACCTGCAGACTCGCGCTTCAGGGTTTCATACGCCTGCTCGAAGGCTCCGTATTCTATGAAACCCGGGCCCTTGGGTAACTCAAGGAACGCGGATGTCAGACACGAGAAGACCGAATCCACATAGGTGTCTGCGTTTGCCTGCAGCTCCTCGGGCGACGCTTCAAAAGGATACTTTGGCATCCCACACTCCATAGTCTGATTCCGGTTCCCTGACCATCATGAGTTGCTCGTGCGCAGCAGTGGCCGACAATCCTCTGAGGTGTCCGAGGACCGCTTCGAGTCCACCGAACTTCTCAATCCACCGGGCGATGGACTTCCGCTTGCTGTCCGTCGGTTCCTCCTTGTGCCAGTTCTTGCGCAGGTTCCAGACCGCAAGGCGGATTACATGGCCGCAAGCCAGGCACCGGGCGTCACCTTGAGTTGCCCTGACTCCACCGGCGCGCAACTGCCTGATGTCATCTGCAACCAGGTCAGCCACGGCCTCCGGGGTTCTGACAATCCACCGTCGGGGCACGTGCCCGGTCGACCGGCACACGAATACGGTATCGACAATCGAGGACTTCGTTCCGCTGATGTGTATCGAAGCGCCCATTTCGCCGGGACAGGGCAGAGAGGCGGAACACGTGAGCCCGGCGTCGAGCATTGCTACTGCAATCGGCAGGTACGCTTCCAGGTCGTTGTGATGATAGGTGAATACGAATGGGGAGCCGCGCTTGAGACCACCCGCCATTCGCTGGAATACACGGGACAATCCTTCGGTGAACGACGTCAAACCCCTTCCCATGTTCATGTTGCCGGTAAGCTCCCGGACGTTGCGGGTCGAAGGGTTTGCGAACCCTTCGGCGTTCTTGCCGACCATGCGGCGGAGCCAGACGTAGCAGAAGTCCATCAGTTCCGCGTACTGGACGTTGCCGAAGTACGGCGGGTCGGTCAGCACCGCGTCCAGACTGCCGGGCCGCGGCCTGGCTTCTGCCGCATCCGCGCAATGGAGTTCGAGTTCTCTCGTCTCCACCCGACCCGAACCGTTCCTTGTCCTTCCGATCCACTCGTTCGGAACCATCACCTTGACCTTCCGGGATCCCTGATGATGGAACTCGAACGGCGCATCGCAGAAGGACTTGGCCTTCGCGAACTTGTCGGTGATATTGGACCAGCCGCCGCTGCCCACATTTATGCCTTTGTGCGTGTTCCTGATTCCCGGCAGGTTCGATTCACACTGCACCAGGCCGACCGGGAAGCCGTGAACCGAGAAGATGTCGAGGGACTTCAAGGCCACGGTATCGTACCGGCACAGCATGTTCTGGTAGCGCAGGAGGTCGGACAGGTTGGTCCGCAGCGCATCCCGGAGTCGCTCGTCGGGTTCTTTCTCGATGATTCGGCAACTGAGTTCAAGGCCCAGCAGTTGGCGGGGATTGAACATCTCACGGTATCGCCGGTAGCCCCAGCGCAGAAGCCGGTCTGTCTCATCGCCACGCGGGATGAGGTCGTCCGGGACAAACCTCGACCGGGTTTTCTTCCACTGCGAGCAGGCTTCGTCGTACCGGGCGAGGTCGGCGGGTTCGGGTTTCTTGAAGAACCGGCCTCGGTGGTAGGGCCGGCAGTCCGCGCAGTGGTATTCGATGGCGAACATTCGGTGTCTCGGGGGGTCGGATTCGGCATCAGAGTAAGGGTTGACCTCCCCGCAATGAGGACAGGCACACCGGCCGCTCCGGGCCGGACCTTTGACTACCAGCGGCTTCCCGCATGACGAGCAATCACCGGGATGGTCCCGACTGTCCACTTCGTTGAGTTCGCCGCAGTCGGCACAGAGCAGGACTGTCTTCGGATGTCGCCGGTTCGCCGCGACCTGGTAGCCCGGGAACAACGCAAACTCCCTGCCGCAATTGCGACAGTCCCTGACTTTGACCCAGAGGAAGTACTTCACGCGAGCCTGCTCGGACCCGCACTCAAGACAGCGGGTCTGGTAGAGATGCCCGACCCTCGCAGCCAGGTTTGTCCTCAGGATACCGGCTGCTTTCTCGTATGCCCTGAGATCAATGGTTTCCGTTTCCTGCTTGACGATCCAGTATGCCATCGGGTTGATGTCGTAGCCGACGACCTTGCATCCCAGCCGATTGGCTTCCAGTACCGGGGTCCCACCGCCCATGAAAGGGTCGGCTACTCGGACCCGGCTTATGTTGTTGCCTTGATAGAAAGCCCTGGCTAGAGGTTGAGACGTGAACTCGGACAGCAGCAGACTCCTGAACAGGGTTCCCGGACGCCGGGCAAACCACTTGTGGACAGCGATTACTGGTCGGTAGTTCTGCTGTATCTGTTTTTCCCGCAAGGCCAGATTCGCGACAAACGGAATGTCGAGGTCACGCTCTATCATCCTGCGCTCCAGGCCGAACTGCAGGCAACCGCGAACCAGGTCCCTTTACCTGCTATCGGAGATGAAATGTATCCCTGATGCATCACCTGCCAGCATATTGGCCGGGCAGTGAAAGTCACGACGGGGCGGGCGGCGGTGCGGGGCCTGTTGTGGCTGCCGTGGCAGCGGTCGGAGCGAGGGTCGTGACGGTGATGGTGATGAGTACCGTGCTTGGTGTCGTGGTGGGGGTCATGTCGGGCATCGGGGCGAAGGCCGGGACCGTTCTCAGCCTGAGCTTCTTTCCGGTGCTCATGCCGGATGTCATGTCGAGCCAGAGCACGACGACCGCGTCCGAAGTCAGAGCAAGGGTCGTGACGAACACCGTGTCGGACTTCGTGACGGATGTCATCAAGAGGAA
>JAUWNN010000082.1 GCA_030612625.1 Caldifarciminota bacterium | reverse complement strand
GACGAGCAACTGTCAACTTCCCCCGGCGGCTGCATCTCCACCGCCGCAGGCGGACGGTCGATGTTGTACTCGAGAAATTTCGGGAAATTCCGGGGACATAATAAGAGATTATTGACATTCGCTGGGTCGGGGAATTCCCGGGGAATTCCAGAATGCAGAAGGCGAATTGCAGAACCGCAGAGCCTGCGAAAGACTTCCTCTCACTTGAGGGAGAGGATGAAGGTGAGGGTGACGAACTCAACCGCCAAGTACGCCAAGCCCGCCAAGAGAAAGACCAAACACCAAGACACAAAGAGCACGAAGAAAAACAGAAGTCAAAGAGGCAAAATGGCAGAAGATTGCTTCGGGCTTTGCCCTCGCAATGACGTGGGGGTGTGTAGCCGCAATGACAGGACTACGAGCCGTCAAGGCCGCCAGGAGGAAGACTTAACACAAAGACACCAAGAGCACCAAGGGGAGAGATTTGAAGGCAGAAGTCAAAATGACACCCCGTGTCACTCTGCTCCTTCGTCGCAGAACGGCAGTCGTTATTCGCGATTGGGCGGCAGCGGCTATTCTGGTATACCGAAGACGGTGTCGCCGGGTTTGATGTCCCGAGTCTGGAACCAGCCCGCGTTCATTTCCAGCACATATATGGCCGGCCCGGACGAGGGGTAACGGGTGGTGTCTTCAGGCGCCATCTCTAGGATGTCGATGATGACTGAGTTCCGGCCAATGTAGGCGATGCTGAGCGGGATATATGTGTTCTTCATCCAGAAGTAGCGGAACGCTTCTTTCTCGAAGATGAACAGCATGCCGGAATCCGGGGCAAGGCTGGTGCGGAACATCAGGCCGAGCCGGCGCTGCTTGTCAGTGCGCGCTATCTCAACGCCGATGTGCCGGTCGAGAATGCGAAGCTCAGCCGTCTGCAGGCCGGGTTCAGACCGGGGCGTTGATTCAATCCCGGTCCGGGGTCCGGGTGCAGGCGGGCAACCGGCAATCAGCAGTGTGACGGCTAGAGAGAGGGTTCTAGGGTTCAAGGGTTCAAGGGTTCAAGGGTTGAGCCGTCGGACGGCACCTGCGAGGGCGCAGAACCGTGACTTTGTGCTCTTTGTGTTGAGATTCCTACGATGACCACCTTGGACAGGTCGGCCACTTTGCGGAACAGGGAGCGGACATAGCCGAGCAATTGAAGCCGGTTGGTACGGAGCTTTTCATCCTCGGCCATAACCAGCACATCGTCGAACAACCGGTCAATGGCGCTACGCAGGCTGAGAAGCAGTTCAATGGCCCTGGTAAAGGCCTGGGCTTTCACAGCTTTGTCAAGCTGAGGCTCGATTTCTTGAGCTTGTTTCCAGAGTTCCTTTTCGGCCGGCTCGCAGAGGAGTCCGGGGTCGGGCAGGCCTGAAATATCCTGACCACGGAGGATATTGGCGACCCGTTTCTGGCCGATTATCAGTCGCTCAAACTCAGCCTGTTCCCGGAACTCAAGCAGGGCTTTGGCTGAAGCCAGGGCCTGACAAGGCAGATGCCAAGTGGTTTCTATTACCGCCCCAACTATGTCGTAGGGAATTCCCTTCTCTCCTAGCTGTATCTGGAGCCGTTCTTTGATGAACGGGCGGATTCTTCCGGCGTGGTATGGATTGGGGGTAGGAAACAGGTTGAGAGCGGCATCTATAAGGCGGTCGATGTCAGTCGGGAGTTTCCTGTCGAGTATTGCTGCCAAGATGCCGGTTGCCTGGCGACGGAGCGCGAACGGGTCTTCAGAGCCGGTAGGTATCGCGCCGGTGAGAAAGGTGGCGATGATATTGTCGGTTTTGTCAGCGATGCTGAGCAGACAGGCTTCAAGGGTTCTAGGCAGCTCGTCTTCAGCAGTGGCCGGGAGATACTGTTCGGCAATTGCGTCAGCAACCGGAGCGGGTTCGCCCTGGAGCCGGGCATAGATGCCACCCATCTTTCCCTGCAGAGAAGTGAATTCCTTCTCCCGAATCATCTGGGTCAAAAGGTCGGCTTTGGCAAGGTACGCGGCCCGGTCAAGGGTTTCGGCATCAGCATCCGGGACCTGTTTGGCAAGGTGTTGGCACAGGCCGCGCAGATGCTCGGTTTTGTCAGAGTAGCTGCCGATTCCCTTAATCCAGGTGACCCGTTTTTCTTCCTTAACCAGCGGCTCGAGTCCCTTTTTCATGTCAGCGTCAAAGAAGAACTGGGCATCCCGAAGCCGGGACCCGACTGCATGCTCGTACCAGTTGGCAACGGTTTTCTTGTCACAATTTGGGGCATCAGCAACCGCAATGAAGTAGGGAAGCAACTTGTGGTTTTCCTTGTGGACGGCAAAGCAGCGCTGGTGTTTCTTGAGCGCGGTGATAAGGACTTCGGGCGGAAGGGTGAGGTGCTCGGGCTGCAAATCGCAGAGAATCGGGACCGGGAATTCGGTCGTGTTGACCGTTTCTTCGACAAGCTCAGGGTCTTCGACCGGTATTGCATTGACCCCGGTCGCCATCTCTGCGATTTCCTTCATTATGCTCTGGCGTCGAGCCTTGGGGGATGCGACTACCTTGTGGTCGAGCAGAAGTTTCTCGTAGTCTCCAGGCGTTGTAATCTCAATCGGTTTGTCACCGAACCCGCGGTGACCGTGTGTTTTGTTGCCGGCAGTCAGACCGGCGAATTCGAACCTGACGGATTCAGTCCCAAACATGCACAGCAGCCAGCGAATGGGTCGGGCAAATCTGGTTTTGTCGCTGCGCCAGCGCATCGTTTTGGGGAACGGAATTGACGCCACAATGCCGGGCAGCTTTTCGCGTAGTACATCGGCAGTGTTGACCGACGGGAGTTGTTTCTCTATGAACGCATACTCACCTTTGTCCGTTTTCTTCCAGCCGAGGTCTTCCGGGGCGTTGCCATGCGCTCGGGCGAAACCGATTCCAGTCCTGGTCGGCTTGCCGTCTTTGTCAAATGCGGCTTTGCGAGGTGGGCCCTGGAGTTCGATTGTGCGAGCCGGTCGCTCTGCTGCAACTTCGGCGAAATGAACAGCCAACCTTCTTGGTGTGTAGAAAACTTCGGCTTCACCGGCTTTGATTTCGTGTTCGGTCAGTAGTGCGCGGATACGGCGTTCCAACTCATTGGCGGCCGGGTCCAGGAAGGACGGAGGAATTTCCTCGGTGCCGATTTCGAGCAGCAGCAGTTCCATCGCCCGGATGATAGGATGGGCGCTGGAGAATGTCAAATAAGGCCTAAGAACCGAAATAGAGCCACGAAGACACGAAGAACACGAAACGGAGAAGCAGCAACCGTGCGGCCTGGAAGAGATAGGGTGACACCCTTGCGCTGCGCAGGGTGTCACCCTTACCGGTTCTGGGTGGGTCGGTTCATCTTTCGTGGATTGGACGGCGCTCTGCGCCGGGCCGGACTAAAATGGAAATTCCTTTTCATTTCGAAGTCTGCCGCGCAGCGGCATCCTTCTTTCGTGGCCAATCCCATATCGGTGTTCGGGTAAGGGATGAGTATTGACATCTCCTGTCGGGTTGGTAGATTCTTGCGGGAGGACGAGTTGAAGCGTTCATACAAACACTGGTCGAGAGACGAGGTGGTCAGGGAAATCCGGAGACTGGATAAGCAGGGAAGTCAGCTCAACTCCGGATATATCGCCCGGAGCTATCCGGCCCTGGCATATGCCGCCCGTAAGTATCTTGGTTCCTGGGAAGATGCAATCCGGGCCGCAGGCCTCGATTACAGCAGGATTAGGCGTAAGTACTTCTGGAGCAGGAAGAAAGTTGTCGAGAGAATTCGCGAGCTGCACAAAGCTGGCAAACCGCTGCATGTCAGTGCGGCTGAGAAGCTCTACTGCGGCCTGGTTGGGGCCGCGACAATGTATTTCGGCTCCTGGCGCAACGCAATCAGGGCCTCGGGTCTGGACTACACCGGAATCAAGCGGCAGAAAGAGTGGTCCAAGAGGGAAATTGTGCGCGAGATTCGCAGGGTGCATCGGGAAGGAATGAAGCTTAACACCACGATTCAGGTCAGGCACCAGTACCGCAATCTCCATGCGTCCGCGGTGCGGTATTTCGGGAGCTGGGCAGCGGCTTTGCGCGCGGCCCGGCTGGAAAGGCTGTTGCGTAGATGAAAATACTGGTTGTTGGTAAAGGCGGAAGAGAGCATGCCCTGGTCTGGAAGCTGTCGCAGTTGCATAAGGTTTTCTGTGCGCCGGGCAATGCCGGGATAGGCCGAATCGCTGAGTGTGTAGACATCAACCCCGCGGACATTGCCGGCCTTGCCGGTTATGCGGCACAGGAAAGAATCGAGTTGACTGTTGTCGGCCCGGAAGCTCCGCTGGTTGCCGGGATTGCGGATGAGTTTCAGGGCCGGGGGCTTTTGCTGTTCGGACCTTCAGCCCGGGCGGCCCGGCTTGAAGGCGACAAATCCTTTGCCAAGCGACTGATGCAGGAACAGGGAATCCCGACCGCCCGCTTTGAACTGTTTGATAACCATGACAAGGCGAAAGACTACCTGAGCACGCATGAGCTGCCGGTAGTAATCAAGGCTTCGGGCCTTGCCGCCGGCAAGGGCGCGGTGATTGCCCAAGAGCGGGATGAGGCGGAAGCGGTTCTGGAACAGATGATGGTTGAAGGCCGGTTCGGCGAAGCCGGGAACAGTGTGGTTATTGAGGAATTCCTGGCTGGTGAGGAGGCATCGGTCATCGGGCTGTGCGATGGAACCCGGGTGGAAATGCTTGTGTCCTCTCAGGACCACAAGCCGCTTCTGGACGGAGACAAAGGGCCGAATACCGGTGGAATGGGTGCGTATGCGCCGGCACCGGTGGTGACTTCCGAGTTGGAGAGCCGGATTGAGGAAGCGGTGTTCCAGCCTTTGCTTGCCGGGCTGCGCAAAGCAGGGATTGACTATCGTGGAGTGATTTATGCCGGGATGATGCTCACTGAAGACGGACCCAAAGTGCTGGAATTCAACTGCCGGTTCGGCGACCCGGAAACCCAGGCGGTTCTGCCTTTGCTTGAGAGCGACCTGGCAGAATTGCTACTGGCCTGCGCACAGGGCGACCTTGCTGACAGGCAGGCGCGGTGGTCGAACAACTGGGCGATGTGCGTAGTTGCGGCATCGGGTGGTTATCCCGATTCATACAAGAAGGGGATTCCGATATCCGGTGACCTTGTTGGAACGGACGATGTTGTTGTCTTTCATGCCGGAACCCGTCTCGAGGAAGAAAAGGTTGTGACAAGCGGCGGCCGTGTGCTCGGAGTGACCGGTATCGGCAAGGGCCTGCGCCAAGCACAGGGAAAGGCCTATAAGGCGCTTGAGGGAATCAGGTTTGAAGGAATGTTTTTTCGCCGCGACATCGGGCTGCGCGGGCTCGAGCGGCTGGGGCTCTAGCTCTCGCCCGTGAAACTCATCAGGTTCAATCCCCGGAAAGTCGATGAGATTGCGGACAGTGTTGCTGCGGCTTTGAAGCGTGGTGCTGTAGTAGCACCGCTGCTGGGCGGGTATTGTGTGCTGAGTCTTGACCCTGACTGGCTGAGCAAGCGGTTCGGTAAAGGGTTCCGGATTGTTGCGGGTCCGGACTTGCCAAAAGACGAGTTGACTCAGGTTGATGAGGAGCACCGGCCAAAGGTCGCCAAGGTGATGAACGGGCCGGTTGCAGCGGTTCTTGAGCGGCATGGAGAATGGCGGGGAGCAGCTTTTGCAACCGAGCCGCTGGCACAGGCGATTCTTACCAGGTCGGCAGACACGATTGGCCTTGGTGTGCCGGATGAGGTTTCAAGCGTTGATGAGCTTGCTGCGGAACTGAGGGAAGAGTTCGTACTCAGGGTCGTCAGAGAAGGAGAAACCGGGCCCGGGCCGACTGTGGTTGATTTCACCGGCCGGCCGGTTGTGGTTGACAGGAAAGGCAAGCTGGCAATACTTGACCTTGAGCAGCAGTTGGGAGAGATGGTCAGGCTCGGGCCGCTTGTCGTTTTCTCAGTGCTGGTGGTATGCACCGGGAATTGCTGCCGCAGTCCGATGGCGAGTGGCCTTCTTTCAAAGCTGCTTGAGGGCGAGCGGGTGTTTGTTTTCTCAGCCGGAACCGACGCGCCTGAAGGTGCGCCGGCTACCCGTTTCGCGCTTGAGACGGCCGCAGAACTCGGAGCTGACCTCTCTTCACACCGGGCTCAGCAGTTCGTGCCGGCAATGGTACGCAATGCCGACCTTGTTCTGGTTATGGAGGAGTACCACCGGACCCGGGTTGTTGAAATGGTGCCTGATGCGGCCGGCCGGACAAAGCTGCTGCGGGACTATCCAGATGGAACGGATGAGATTGCTGACCCGATTGGCCGGTCTCCGGAGTTCTACCGCGAGACCGCGGCCCAGATGAAACCGGGATTGGAGCGGGCTGCGGAAGATGTCAGGCAGCGCCTTGAGGTGAATGACTGATCTAAGGAGGAAATATTCATGGAATACTTTTTGACTGAGACCCAGCAGGAAATACGCAGTCTGGCGCGGCGTTTTGCCCGGGAGAAGATGAAACCGGTTCGGGCCGAGCTTGACGAGAAGGGCGAATTTCCCCATGAGTTGATGAAGGAACTGGGAGACCTGGGGCTGATGGGTGTGTACATTCCCGAGGAGTACGGCGGCCTGGGCGGCGGTATCATGGAGATGTGTCTGGTTGTGGAGGAACTGAGCCGCATTGATGGTGCGGCTGCGCTTGGATATGCGGCCTGCGGACTCTGTACTTATCCCATCATTCTCGGGGGTACTGAGGAGCAGAAGAAGAAGTACCTGCTCAGGCTGGCCCAAGGTGAGCTGGCAGCGTTTGCAGTAACCGAGTCAAGCGCCGGGTCTGATGTGGCAAATGTCAAAACAACGGCCCGACGCGACGGCGATAATTACGTGCTGAACGGCACCAAGCAGTTCATCACCAACGGCAGTGTAGCCAAGATATATGCGGTGATTGCTTCTACGAATCCGAAACGCGGGCCGCGCGGGTTATCGGCATTTATCATTGAGGACGGAACACCCGGTTTCAGCTACGGCAAGATTGAAGACAAGATGGGGATTCGCAGTTCCAAGACTTCGGAGCTGGTTTTTGAGGACTGCAAGGTCCCGGCCGAGAACCTGATTGGCGGCAAGGAAGGCTATGGGTTCATTCATACCATGAGGACTTTCGACCGGACCCGGCCTGGTGTCGGTGCTCAGGCGCTGGGCATTGCGCAGGGCGCGCTCGATGAGTCAATTGAGTACGCCAAGACACGGGTTCAGTTCGGTGCGCCGATTTCCAGTTTCCAGGCGGTGCAGATTATGCTGGCTGATATGGCGATTCGAGTTGAGGCTTCGAGGGCACTGGTGTATGAGGCGGCGCGGGCCACTGATGCCGGGCTGAAGAGTGTGTCCGGGATATCATCGATGGCCAAGGTCATGGCGTCTGATACCGCGATGAAAGTGACAACTGACGCGGTCCAGATTTTCGGCGGGTACGGATATATGAAAGAGTATCCGGTTGAGAAGATGATGCGGGACGCCAAAATAACCCAGATTTATGAGGGGACGAATCAGATCCAGCGTCTTGTTATTGCGTCTGAGCTGATAAAAGGAACGGTCTGGTGAATGACGAATGGCGTTCTGCGACGAAGGAGCAGGTGCCATCCGCTGGCACAATGTCGAATGGCAAATATGGAGTGCGCAGGCATGCCTGCGCTTTGTCTTGCCGGAAGCGTGCTTCCGGCTCTGAAAGCGGCAGCGTGCTGCCGCAATCCAAAGCTCCGGAATGACGAATGGCGAATCCTGATGTTCTGATTATCGGCGGCGGACCGGCCGGGTATGCCTGCGCAATAAGGCTGGCACAACTGGGCAAACGCGTTGTCGTAGTGGAACGGGACCGGCTCGGCGGGATTTGTCTGAATCGAGGCTGCATCCCGGTCAAGACTCTGCTCCATGCGGCTTCGATTGTGCGCAATGCTTCAGAAGGCCGGAGGCTCGGGTTGCTGTTTCAGGCGCCGAACATCGACCTGGTGGCTCTGTTCGGCCACAAGGCCCGGGTTGTCGACCGGCTGGTGCGCGGGGTTGAGTACCTTTTCAAAGCCAACGGCGTGGAACTGATTCACGGTGAAGTGAAGTTCACTTCGCCGGACCAGGTGACAGTGACGACCGCTGATGGTGAGATGAACCTCACGGCTGACCGCTTCGTGGTTGCAACCGGTTCCCGGCCCGCAGCTCTGCCCGGGATGGAGCCGGACGGCAAGAAGGTCGTTGACTCAGATAATGCCCTGCAAATGGTGGAGCTGCCGAACCGACTGGCGATTATCGGAGCCGGGGTTATCGGCCTTGAATTCACCACTATCTTCAGCCGGCTGGGTTGCAAGGTGGTGGTTTTCGAACTGCTGAAACAGGTCCTGCCCGGCATTGACCAGGACCTGGTTTGCATTATTGAAAGACAGATGCGGCGCGAAGGGGTTGAGTTTCACCTGGGAACCGAGGTTCAGGAAATCGCGCGCGCGACTCCGGTGAGAATCAAGTACCTGGAAGGCGAAACCGAACAGATACTTGAAACCGATAGAGTGCTGGTAGCGGCCGGCCGCAAGCCGCTGAGCGATGAAGTCGGTCTGGACTGGGCCGGGGTGAAAACAGATAAGCAGGGTTTCATCAAGGTTGATTCTTCTTTTCGGACAAGTGCGGAGCGGACATATGCAATCGGTGATGTGAAAGGCGGGCCGTTGCTCGCGCATAAGGCGATGGCTGAAGGAATTGCTCTGGCCGAGATGCTTGGGAGCGACGGCAAGAGATGGAAATTCAGAGCGGTTCCTTTCTGCGTTTACACCGACCCTGAGGTGGCTATGGTGGGTTTGTCTGAACAGGAGGCCAAAGCGCAGGGCAGGAAGGTGAAAGTAAGCCGGGTGCCTTTGAATGCAGTAGGCCGCTCCCTGACGCTCGGGAGAAGTGAAGGTATCTGCAAGATGGTGGTTGATGAAGCGAGCGGCCGGATTCTGGGGGTCGGGATGGTGGCGCCTCAGGCCGATGTGCTGATTGCCGAGGCCGCGGTTGCAGTTGAACTGGGGCTTACCGCAGAGCAGGTCGGCCGGGTAGTCCATCCGCACCCGACTATGAGTGAACTTCTGTTCGAGACGGCCCGCTCGATTTCCGGCAAGGCCATTCATATTGTCAACCGGTAGCAGACGCTCTACGCTGCACGCTCAACGCTTCACGCAGGACGTTCCTGAAGCTTCAGGTACCGGGCGTCAGGCCTCGAGCGTCAAGCGGACGGCGCTTTTAGTTGAATTGGGCCGGGTTGGTTACGGTGCGGCGCTTGAGTTTCAGCACCGGCTGGCCGCGATGCGAACCAATAATGAAATTCCGGATACCCTGATTCTGCTCGAGCACCCGGCAGTAATCACCCTGGGCAAACATGCGGACAGAAAACACCTTCTGGTGTCAGATGCAGAGTTGGCCCGCCGCGGTGTCACTGTTTTTCAGGTGGAACGGGGCGGTGACATTACATTTCACGGCCCGGGTCAGCTTGTTGGTTACCCGGTGTTCAAGCTTGGGTCAGGGGCCAGGGGCCAGGGGTCAGGGTGGATTGGGGTCAGGAGGTTTGTCGAAGCGGTCGAGCAGGCATTGGTACTTGCGCTTGCGGAACTGGGCGTGAAGGCAGCGATTCGGCCGGGCCTGATTGGCGTATGGACCGGCCCCGATACCCTCTCCTCCCCCCTTCAAGGGGGAGGGAATGAAAGGGAGGGGGTGGCAGTTGCGGTTGGCGGACCCCGGTTGGCGGACGGCGGTTGGCGGAAGATTGCATCAATCGGGGTTGCGGTCCGGCGGAGCGTAACCTTTCACGGCTTTGCCCTGAACGTGACGACTGACCTTTCTTACTTTGACTTGATGAAGCCGTGCGGCCTGGCTGGAGTGCAGATGAGTTCAGTCGAGCAAGAGGGCGGAGAGACTGAAGAGTCGAAGGTAAGAAGTGCGGTTGTGGCCGGGTTTGAGCAGGCTTTCGGAATAAGCTATAAGAGAAACTTGCCGCGCAGCCTGACTTCTTTGACAAAGGGTTTGAGTGAAGAGGCCATCTCTTCGGCTTCGGCCCGGGAATAAGTCTCTTTTTTCCGGTACGCTTCGGTCCCAGCGTGTTCAGGATTGTAATGCTGGAGCGTGAAAACCTCAGCGCCCTGGACCGCCTTGCCGATTTCAGGAATGTCTTCAGGGTCGATAAGTCCGGGTACCAGGGTTGAGCGGAATTCATAACCTGTGCCTGATTCCATCAGCAGTCTGATTGAGCGGCGGATAGGAGCCAGGTCCAGCTTGCGGCCGGCTGCTGCCGAGTATTTCTCATTCAAAGGCGCTTTGATGTCCATTGCCACAAAGTCGCATAGTTCTGATTCAATCAGTTCCTTGAGCGGGTATGGGAAATAGCCGTTGCTGTCGATTTTCACCTTAGGTCCGATTTCCTTTATTGCCCGGCACATCGCGAAGACTTCCGGGTGCATCATCGGTTCGCCGCCGGTGATGCAGACCCCATCGAGCCAGTCCTTTTTGCGTTTGAGCACGGCGGCGATGTCATCCCAGGGCGTTTCCGGCAGTTTCGGGTCGTCGAGCGCAAGCTGGTAGTTGTGACAGAATGGGCAGCGGAAGTTGCACCCGCCCAGAAAGATGACCGATACAATCTTCCCGTCCCAGTCAACGAGCGATGTCTCCATGAAACCGAGGATTCGCATCTGTTTTCCTACGAGATGTTAGGTGATTTCCAGGTTCAGTCAAACAGCGGGATGGTTGGAAGCAGGACGACACCTTGACGACGGATTCTAGGTTGACGAACGCCAGCCAGGGATTAAGCTGAAAAGGCTTCTATAGAGGCCAGGGAGGCAGCAATGAAGTTCACTGTCCGTATGTCTTTTGTGGCTATGGTTGCCATGCCAGCCTTGGTTTGTCCGGCAGTGGCAACCGAGTTCACTGTCGGGACTATTGATACCATCGGCGGGACCACTTATGATTTCTCAAACCCCTGCTCCGGGATTCAGAAGATGATGTACTTCGACCCTGACTACGGAGTGCATGTCGCTTGGTGCTGGAGTGCGAGCACCCAGACGACCTTTCCAGACCGAAACGCGCGCTACAACTTCTTTGACAACAGCACAGGTGAGTGGAACTGGATTGACCCGGACTACATGGAGTCGGGAACAAACGTGTTTACCGAACGGGTCGGGTACGGGTCAATTGACCTGGACCCGACGAGAAGCGTGCCGGTCATATCGTGCCATTCCGGCTCACCGATTACGCCAATGGTTGCTCGGGACGTGGCTTTGGGTAGTGGCTCATTTGAATA
>JAUWNN010000038.1 GCA_030612625.1 Caldifarciminota bacterium | reverse complement strand
AGATAGCGTATTGATAAGCCATGACTTATAGGCTGTTCTTTCGGCCCGGAAAGAGGGGGGGGTGGTAAGGGGGGTCAAGGTGTTCTCCGTGAACGTTCTTGTCCCGGTAAAATACACCTGGTCGGTGTATGTCACCACCGTATTTCTTCCAGTTGGTGTCCGACCCTCGTAGAATATGATTCTTACGCCGACGAGGTCGAAGGTATTGTCGTTCTTCTTGTAGGTGAACTTGCCCGAGACAGTGAAGTCCTCATCTGTGTAGGGTCCGTCCCCGCCCACAACCTCATCGACCCAGAGGTTGTACCCATCAACTCCTTCAAGTGAATCCGGTCCCCACGCCGCGGTGTCGACACCAGACATTATGTAGTAGTCGGTGATGTAGTGCTGGAAGACACTTATCGTATCGTCATCTTCAACGATCGTGTGCGCGCGGATCATGTACGCCCCGATAGAGTCCACCCTTAGGTGCAGGTCGAACTCAACAGAGTCACCAGCCTCCATGGACAGGGAATACTTAGTGCTGTCATTGAAGCAGTGCAGCCCATTGGGAACGGTTATCAGGAATAGGGCGTCCGGTACATCATAGAAAGCCTTAGCCTTGAATCTGAGCGTGAAAAGTGAATCGACCTTGGTCGTACCGTCGGCCAACTCGAACCTGGAATAGGGAACAGGCAAGGTATCTTGCGTCTCTGCATACAGAGGCCCCGACACAATTGCGATTAGCGCTACAAGACAGATATTTTTCATTTCTCTCTCCTTCTACCTACTGTCGGGCAGGTATTCTGCTGCATTCTTCAGAAGCCAAAGCTCCAATTGTGCGTATGGTTGCCCCGATGGCCCTGTCCGTCTGCCAGCTACGAACAACAGGCCGTTACCATCCGGCGTCCAAGAAGGCCCTCCGATAAATCCCTTCCCAAGAGGCCGGGTCCCGCTCCCATATGACTCTACCGTACCGTTCTGCCGGTCGTGGAGCATCCACCGATAGGACAGCCACGTGACCTTCTTACTGGCGAACACAACCCATCTGGGGTACTTGGGGTTCACGGCGGGTTCACATTTTGCCGAGCTGTCGGCGTAGATGGAATCTTCGGCGAATACGTCGAACCCCGTTTGATGCCAGGGGAGCTGGAGAAAGAGCCTGGCAACCGTATCCTGTTCTAGTTCTATCGAGTAGAAGTACGTGGTGTTGTCTGCTGAGTCGGGCCAGATATCAAAAATAAGCTCGCGCCCATCCCAGGAGAACTCCAAGCCCCACGGTAGCCACATAGTCTCGGCGTGCGACACATGCAGAGATTCTATGCTCGATGCCGCAGCATCCAGCACAAGAAGCAGTGTCGAGTCTCTACAGATAGCGGGGTTTCGGACTGCTACTGCCAGCCTCAGACCATCTTTTGAAAGCGCCAACCGATAGAATCGCCCAGAGAGAAGTAGTCTAACCGTGCTGTCCGAGAAGTCGAAGACACGAAGGTCTCCCTGCAAGCCAACGTCAAAAGGTGGGCCGCTACGGCCGGACGTGTCATCAAGAAAGTAGACCAGTCGACCGTCCGAAGATACAACCGGGTTGAACGGGTAGTGACCTTCGTTCGCTAGTAGCAGGACGAGATCCGGATTGGTCTTATAGGGGTCCTCGCAAGTGAAGCTGCAGACAAGCGCAACTGCGATGGACACCAGCACTAGTCGCAGAAGAACTCTGGGTGCTCTAGAAGTTGCCGCCTTCTTTCCCGAGTACTTGCCCGCTCCACGTTTCAAGTAGACTTCTGCGCCATTTCTCATCTTAGCTTTATCACCAGTTTCTGCAACTCGGCAAGGAAAACAGTGATTGTCCTACGTTGAATCTGAATGATGCCTTAATTCCCAAAGCTACCATAGTCAATTCCACCTGAACCGTTGGTCCGGTTCAACCGGCTTTCCCAAGGAACTATTCATATCCTCTCAGAGTTTGCCGATAAAGAAACGACCTGTCAAGGTCATCTTGTAGTATCTATAACCATCTGTAAATCAGGGCATTACAATCGTACGGAGCTGTTGTTTTGCACTGCCGACCGTTGAGGGGTCATGCGCAGCCTTGACACAATGAAATGGTCTGGCATATTTGTGATGAGGATTTCCTATGAGTTGCAAACACCGGTCTACCAATGGACGCCTTGTTAGGCGGATCGCCCTGATACTTGGTTTGATTGCGGCAGCGGCTTTGCCTCAGGAATGGATTAGGACACTCGACAGCGGAAGTCGCGAGGATGACGAGGCTGTGGCTCTAGCGCTTGATGATTCGGGCGGTGCATATGTAACTGGTAAGATGGGGCGGAATTCGTATACCTTCACCGGTACTGCAAAGTTCAGTACAATGGGTGAACGACGCTGGTTGACCGCGTACGATCCTTTTCCGGGGTTCGACCAAAAAGGAAGGAACATTTCGGTCGAGAGAAGTGGCAACGTTCTTGTCGCCTCAGCCAGCAGAGACTCCGACGATGTCTGGTGCTTCGCAACAATCAAGTACGCCACTGTCGGCACTGAACTCTGGACCACGCGCTACTCAGATACTGCTCACTACTCGGATTTCCCATACGACATCACCGTCACCCCGAGAGGGAGGTACGTTGTGACCGGCATGAGCAGCCGCAACACTGCGGACGCTGACCTTGCGACGGTCTGCTACGACAGTGCAGGCTTCGAGGAATGGGTGAGGCGCTATGACGGACCGACCGGAGGCATAGATAGAGCTTACGCGGTAGCAACTGACAGTGTCGGTTCTGCTTTTGTGGTAGGCTACGTATCCGGGCTAAGCTGGATGCACGCCATTGTCATCAAGTACAGCTCGGGCGGCCAGCAGGGGTGGTTGAACATTTATGCTCCACCGAATGAGCACACCACTTATCGTGCGGTTGCCCTGGATTCTAGGGGTAACGTGCTTGCGACGGGCTACCAGGGCCCTGTCTACACGAAGTTCCTGACCGTCAAGCTGAACCCCGATGGCGATACACTCTGGACTCGATTGTACTACCGAGGGACAGGCGTTGACATTCTGACCGACGGGGGCGGCAATACCTATGTTGCTGGTACTGACAATCAGTCCGGCAGCAATTCCGACATTATCGCCCTGAAGTACGACTCTGCCGGGAATCTACAATGGGATGCGCGGTACAATGGCCCAGACCAAATGCAGGACTGGGGATATGCCCTTGCCCTTGGCCCCGACGGCTCAGTCTACGTATGTGGCAGTAGCCAAAGTGCCGAACATGGCACTGAGTGCATTCTCATCAAGTACGACTCTCTTGGCGATACAGTCTGGACCGCCCGGATATCCGGCTTCCACGGCGGCGGGGCTGCTGGGAATGCCGTCGCCGTAGATACCGACGGCAATGTGGTCGTAGCCGGGTATGCACATGGCGGGCTGTCCGGCAAAGACTACCTGATCGCCAAATACCCGCCTTCCGGCCCTGGAGTCGAAGAGCCGCGTAAACCAATGCTTGTCACTCGCCATGCTATCGCCGTAGTTCCGTCGGTCGTCTCCAGCCGCTGCATCTTCAACATCAGGAAGTCTGAAGTGCTATCCAGCCTCGGAATCCTGGACATCAGCGGTAGGACCGTGCAGGAATTTGCCTTGCCACCCGGCGAGACTTGCGTGGCCTGGAATGTAACCGACGGACTCGGCAGGCCGGTGCCGAATGGGGTCTATTTCGCGGTTCTGGAATCGCCCGAATCCCGCACCACTGCCAAGTTCCTAATCCAGCGCTAGGCTGCGCCGGCCGATAAGTCTTGAAATAGCGTTACAAATTCGGGCCGCAGGTAACCCCAACGTTCTATCTTGCGTCTGGAGTTTAGGGAACAGGGGGCACATTCAACGTCGAAGTGCAACGAAACGCCCGGCGGATACGCTGCCTGCCCGCCGGATTCCATGTAGAACGTCAGTCCTTCTTCAACCCCGGTCTTTTCTTCTTGGCCTTTTCCTTCTCTTCTCCTTCTTTCTCGGCCTGAAAACTCTTGTAAATGCCGGCCAACTCAGAAAGCCGCTTTTTCACTTGGCCGTTGACCGAGTCCGAAGGATAGTTACCTTTCTTCCCGAGCTTGCCGGCCTTCACTCCGGTCAGAATCTCAATTCCCTGGTCAATCGTCTCGACCGTATAAACGTGGAATCTGTTCTTCGCTACCGCTTCAACAACCTCAGAACGAAGCATCACGTCATCCACGTTTGCGCGTGGAATCAAGACGCCCTGAGTGCCGGTAAGACCTTTTGCCTTGCAGGTGTAGAAAAAGCCCTCGATTTTCTGGTTGACCCCGCCGATCGGCTGGATCTGGCCGTTCTGGTTCACCGACCCGGTCACCGCCAGGTCCTGCCGAATCCCGAGCCCGGAAAGGTCTGAAAGCAGGGCGTAGACCTCGGTTGATGATGCGCTGTCGCCAT
Organism: Caldifarciminota bacterium; assembly: GCA_030612625.1. Taxonomy (GTDB): domain Bacteria; phylum Hydrothermota; class Tepidihabitantia; order Tepidihabitantales; family Tepidihabitantaceae; genus UBA3079. Next base: position 12,355 of record JAUWNN010000038.1, on the reverse strand, counting down.
CAACCCCGGCATAAGACTGCTCAAAAGTGACAGAAGCCGAAAGAATCAACGGCTGGTCCTGGGCATACTTGTTGCGCAGATACCCGGCCAGAATATAAATACCTTTATCATGGGTCGGGCCGGAAAGCTGGGCTTCCCGCTCGATATTGATAATCCCGGCCGAACCGACACCGGTCTTGGCCGTAATCCTTGTCGGCTTGCCGAACGAGTATTCACCGGTGTCATAAACCGCCAGGCCGTTCACCTGTCCTTTCGCCTTGCCGGTAACATCAATGAAAATGGTTCCCTGGTCAATCATCTCCTGCAGTTTTTCCTCGTACAGCCTCACCCGGTCCCGCCGCTTCTCAATCGCTTGTTCAACATGTCCGGAGGCTACCGCCTTGGCATTCGCTTTCCCGGCCCAGTAGCTCGCCTCTTTCAAGATGTCACTGATGACATTGAACCGGGTCGAGAGCTTCTGGCGTCGGCCGGCAAGCCGCACACCGTATTCAACAACCCGCTGGACCCCGGTCCGGTCAAAGGAAATGAGCTTTTCCTTTTCACACAGGACTTTGACAACCCGGCAATACTGCTCTATCGAATCGTCATTCAGGTCCATTACCCAGTCAAAGTCGGCCCGCACCTTGAAAACCTTCTTGAAATCCTCGTCATAAGCTGCAAGCAGGGAATAGATGTAAGGGTCGCCGATCATGACAACTTTCAGGTCTATCGCCACCCGCTCCGGCTTCAGGGCCGAAGCACTGAACATCGGGAAGAGCGACTCGTGTGCGGTAATCTCAAGCCTACGGTTGCGCAAAGTGCGCTTCAGGGCCGGCCAGACCCCGGGCTCAATCAGGACATCAAGGGCATTGAGAACCAGAAACCCGCTGTCTGCCCTGAGGACCGAACCGGCCTTTATCTTCGTGAAGTCGGTACGCCACTGGCCGCTCCGGTCCCAGACACGCTCAATCCCGCCGAAAAGGTTCTTGTAATTGGGGTTGGTCTCAAACACTACCGGCGCGCCCTTGGTGTGGCTGTTGTCCACCAGCACATTCACCCGATACTCAAGAAAAGGGTCAGCAGCAGCCTGTTCCTGCTGTTTCTCCTGGGGCCGCTGCCGGAAAAGGTCGATATTGGACAGAATCGAATCCCGCACTTCTCCCAGGTATTCCCGCACTTTGCCATCGCCGTGGCGCTCCCCGATATCACCAAGCCGTTCGTCCAGGACCGGCCGGACGATATTGTGGTCCAGTTCCAGAAGAGCCTCGCGTGCCTTCCGCTCAAAGTCACGAATTCCCTTAAAGATGGCAGTCAACTCGTCGCTCAACTCGCGGAACTTGACCTTGATCTCCTCAGACCGCTCTTCGGCAAGTTTACCCTGTTCAACCAGACCCGGCAGGGCTTCAATCTTGACCGGCTGCTTCTCGATAATCGGCGCCAGGTCCGGCTTCATGAACGGCGCGGTCTGAACAAGCGCGAACCCTTCCTTTGCCACCTTCTTCTCAAATTCGCGCACCCTTGCGCTCCCCTGCTCCTTGAAAGAGTCAACGATTTCGGTACGACTGTGCTGGTAACTGTCGCTCTCAAACTGCACCGGGATATTCTCCACCAGGTACTCGATGAACTCGCCCATCTCCTGCCGGAATCTGTGGCCCTGGCCCGCTGGAAAGCGGAGCAGCCGGGGCTGGTCCGGGTCCTTGAAGTTGTTGACATAACACTTGTCACCAAGCTCCTGCTGCTGGTCTTTGAACCGTTCCAGCATCTGTTTGACGGTTGCGGTCCGGCCGGTACCCACCGGCCCGGTCACAAAGATATTGTATCCGGTCGTCTCAATCTCCAGCCCCAGGGCCAGCGCATCAACCGCCCGGCGCTGCCCCACCGTGTCGCATCGGCTTCCCGCACGTGTCAACTCGCTGACCTTGATGTCATCGGTGGTCTTGAACTTCAAGCACCTCAACGGACAGGTCCAGCGCAGCTTGCTCGGCGCTAACCGGTAGCGCAGCGAAGTCCGGCCGGATGTTTTCGAAATCTTACGGCGTTTCATCCTTTATCCTTCATCCTTCGTGTCTTTATGGTAGAGATTCTTCGCTTGGCTCAGAACGGCACCGACCTCTGCGGTTTTGCCTTTTGCCTTCATCCTTCATCCCTCATCTTTCATCCTTCTCTAGTAGCAACCTTCAAACCAGGAAACATGATAAACGGCAGCAGGTAGTTGCCCAAATCCCGCCGGGTGGAACCCACCACTTCCACTTTCTCAAGCATCTTGTAGAGATTCCCGCCTACCATCGCGTCTTTCACCCGGCCTACAACCTCGCCTTTCTCGACCTTGAAACCCGAGCTGACATTCAGGGTTACATCACCAGCCATGATATTGGACTGGCCCCCGCCGATGAAACCATGAACCAGAACTCCTTCATTCATATCACGCAGTGTCGCTTCATAATCGGCCCCACCCGCTGCTATCTCGATATTAGAAACTCCCGGAACCGGCGGCTGGGAATATCCCCGGCTGGCTGAAGCGGTACTCTTGCAGCTACAGGCCGCACCGGTGGCAGTGTCAAAAAGAAAGTCCCTAAATACTCCCTGCTCAAAAAGCACGTTCTTGCGCCTTGGGACACCTTCGGCGTCAATCGGTGCCGCAGCAAGAGAATGGTCGCGCAGAGGGTTGTCAACTATCGTCAGCTTGTCGCTCAGAACTTTTTCCCCTTGTTTGCCAATCAACGGCGAAGTACCCTTTTCACGCTGCTTGCCGTTTACCCCGAACTGAAGCGGCACCAGCATACCGGGCAAAGCGGTCGGCATCACGATTACCGGATAAGTGCCGGTCGCAAGCTTTGCTTTATGGCGCGCCGCTTTGGCCTGCTGCTCAAGCCGGTCAGCCATAGGTTCAAGCTGAAACGGCTGGCCATTGGAAAGGTTTACATAATCCGGAATCCAGACCAGCCCTGCGTCAACAAGCAACCCGGTCGCCCAGAGGTCAAACTCGGCCCGCTCAAAGCCCGTATCAAGCCCGGTGCTGTTCACTACTCGGACCTCCCGGTAGGTACGGGTGAAAGTCAGTTCAAGCTTGAGGTCAGGAACCCGGGCGTGCATCGCGTCAACAAGACTTTCTCCCCAGCCTATCATCCGGCGCGCAGAAACCAGCATTACCCGGTTGTCAAAAGTCTTCACTCTGGTGCCCGCGTCTGCCTTGGGGAACTCGAACCGGGCCGGCTTGCCAAAGGCTGCGGTCTCAAGCGCGGCATCCACCAGTTCGTCGAGACGCTCCGGGTTGGTGCTCGAAGCAAAACCGGTCTTCCCGTCCTTAATCACCCTGAGTCCATAGCCCCGGGTCAGCCTGGTCTCCCGTGAATGCAGTTTGCCAGCGCGGAATTCAACAACGGTGCGGTCCGCTTCCTCACCGAAAACCTCGGCCTTGTCAGCACGCCGGCTCACCAGAGCAAGAATCTCGTCTTCCATCTTACTCAACAACCGTAAAGACCGCCGAGAGCAAACCGATAACCGCTGTCCGACTCCCGCCTACTGCTAGCTGCTGTCCGTTATTTTGCATCTCGCACTCTGCGGTGTCTCTCTCAGAAGACTGCCATGTCGCGGAGCCTGCCCTGAGGCCACCGGAAGATTGCTTCGCTTCGCTCGCAATGACGTGGCCGTGGGGGCTCCTTCGCAATGACAGCGGGGTCTGAGATTTTGCCTTTTGGAATTCAAGCATTATACATTATGCATCACGCATTATGCGTCTTTGTGCCTTGGTGGTTCATTCCTCTCCTTGGCGTTCTTGGCGGTTCAGAACCTATCTCCCGCCGATTACAACATTACGAATCCTGACATGAGGTGCGCCCAGCCCGACCGGCAGCGGGGCCTGGCCTCCCTTACCGCAGCCGCCGATACCCCCGAATATGGTCAGGTCGTCTGCGATAGCATCAATGTTCTTCAGGGTCTCGAAAACATTGCCCGAGAGCGTCACGTCCCGCACCATCTTTGTCTTCTTGCCATGCTCAACCAGATACGCGTACTGGGACGAGAAAGTGAACGACTCAAGCTCGGTCATTCCGCCCCGGGAGCCGACAACATAAAGCCCGCGTTCCAGCGAACCGGTCATATCGTCAAGCTTGGCTGAGCGAGGCTCAATATAAGTATTGCTCATCCGGACAATCGGCGGAAACCGATACGAAATTGCCCGGCCGTTGCCCGTCGGTGCTTCGTTCATCTGCTGCGCGGTCTGCCGGTCATGCAGGTGACTCGTCAGAATCCCGTGCCGGACCAGCTCGGTGCGCTCTGCAGCCACACCCTCATCATCGTACTGATAGGTCCCGCGCTCTCCCGGCATGGTTGCATCATCCACAATCGTCAGTTCGTCAACCCCGAACCGGGTTCCGGTTTCCATCATCCGCTTGAGTTTCTCGTTGTCCGCAAGGTGGTCCGCTTCGCTCAGATGCCCGAACGCCTCGTGTGCAAACACCCCGGCAAGCAACGGGTCAATAATGACATTGTACTTGCCGGCCTGCACCGGCTCAGCTTCAAGCAGTTCAAGCGCAATCCTGGCAATGCGCTCCACCCGGGGCTCGTGGTTCTTCAGGGACTGAAATCCCTGGGTCTTTCCGAAAGAGTCGTGATAAGACTGAATATTGGTGCCGTCCTTGGCCACTGCCCGGCAGGCAAAACCGGTATAAACCGATTCTTGGTCAATGTACCGGCCTCCGGTCGAGCCGAAAACCACGAACTTGTGAGAATCCTGATAAATCGAAACCGTGGTGGCAATGCCTTTGGTCTGAAGCACTATGCCATTGTAGCCCCGAATCAGGCTGTGCTTCTCAGCCAGCCCCACCCGGCGCGGGTCATCCTCCGGCTGAATGCGTATCGTCTCCTCGAACGGCCCAAGTGCAGCCAGGGTCTCATTGCGCGGCGGGAGTGCTTCAACTTCTGAAGCCAGCTCTTTGGTCAGTTCTTTCACACTGTCGTCAATGATATTGAATGTGGCCACGCCCCAGTTGCCGCGATGGAATACCCGAAGGCAGCCGCCTCGCTCAAATGACCGGCCGATGTCGTCCAGGTCCCGGCCCCGGTAGACTATTCGTGCCCGCTCGGTCTCTTCAAGCCGTATTTCAGCATGGTCAACCGCAAGTCCATCCAGGACTTCTTTGAGAAACGATTTCATCGTGTCCATACTGTTACATCAGAGCCGGCCTTCCGGCCAACCGGCATAGAGTAAACCCGGACACCGGTTTGTCAACCTGGAAACCGGTCGACTTTGCTCGTATCCGGGGGCAGAGCATTGATAGAATCCCTGTAAGCCTGGGTCAGGCCGGTTGAATCGGTCACCAGCCAGACCGCACGCTGAACCATCCACAGGGCTTTGGAAATGTCCTTGTCGTGCACCAGGCTTACCAGTTCCCGGAGTCCTGAATTGTCGGTTATTGGTCCGATTTCAAAGGTGTCCGGGTCACGGGGGATCTCCCGGAACTCATTGCAGCAGAATGTGCCAAGTTCAAGCTGGATAACGTTGGTGTCGACCGTAACCACGTGGTCCTTGAGCATGAGCATATGCTGCACCTGATTCCTGGTTGACCTGAAGAGCAACCCGACCGGCAGGATGTCAGACTCCTGACCGGAAGTCTTGGACCGGGCGGTCATGCTCAAGGGGAACGTGCCTGTGTCAGGAAAACCCTGGTCTTTACCGGTAATCGACACAACTTCAATATCAGAATTCAGGTAAAACGGGTCTCCGGACGGTTCAAACTCATCCAGCCACGGGAAGAGCTCGTCGCAGGAAACAAGCAGCATCAAGCCGGCGAGTCCAAAGACAAGTCCGACCAGGGCGTATTTCTTCATCACAAACTAGTATCCTGAACTGGATGCCGGTGTCAAGAAACCGACTTCAATGCTCAGGTTGCTTGACATTCGGGTCAGGCCGTTCGATACTTATAACTCAAAGAACCCAACAGGAGGAAAAATGTTGCTGTCGTTAGCAGTTCTGCTCGTCTTACAGACACCGCCTCTCAAACCGGTGCCTTATTATGACCCTCAAGGTCGTTTGCCTTCCAGTTATGAAGATTACATCGCCGAACAGGTCGATGCACCGTTTGAGGCAACAATAATCCAATGTCGAAGTACGAAGTACGAATGTCGAGTTCACAATTCGGCATTCGGCGCTCGGCATTCGCAATTCCAGAATCTGGTCCTGATTTTCGTCAATGCCGCACTCTACCCCTCGATTCAGACTGAACTTGACACTTACGTCTTAGATTTGGCGGCTGAAGGCTTTTCTTCCAAAGTTATTGCTGTCTCTGGAGGGAAACCGGTTGACCTACGCCAGACTTTACAGGTCCACCAGGATTCAGGTCTGGTCGGTGGCCTGATGGTCGGCGATTTACCGGTCGCATGGTGGGAAGACGGTTCCCGTGGTGAAGATTACCCTTTAGAGCTCTTCTTCACCGACCTGAATGGTACCTGGGCTGATAACGACGGCGACGGCAAATATGATTCCCATTCAGGCTCGCGAGCCCCGGACATCTGGGTCGGCCGGGTCTACGCCTCCCGGCTCACTTATGATTCCGAAGAGCACCTCATCAAACAGTTCTTCCAGCGCAACCACCTCTACCGAACCGGCCAACTCGTGATTCAGCACCGCGGCCTGGTATACAACGAAATAGACTGGTATCCGAACAACCACGGGATGAACTACCTGTATTCAGACATCACGATGTTCAATAACGAGAACACCACCACTGCTTACCATTACAAGAATCAACTCAGACTCGGGTATGAGTTCGTCCACATCCTCGCCCATTCTTCGCCCTGGGTGCACACCTTTTTCCTTGAGAATGAAGTCCCGGGCGGCGGCTCGCTGTTCAATTTCGAAGTTCCGGCTTTGATGCCCAATGCCGCTTTCTATTTCCTGAATGCCTGTATGTGCGCCCGGTTCACCGAGAAGGACAATCTGGGCAACTGGTACCTGTTCGCTCAGCCCTGGGGACAGGTAGTAATGGCCTCAACCAAACTGATGTACGGCCTCAACAGCCTGAGAACAATCTATCAGGCTTTGGGCAATGACTCCTGTTTAGGCGGCGCTTTTCTAAAATGGCACAAGTCCAACTACTCAATGTATAAAGCCACCTGTATCCTAGGCGACCCGACTCTGAGAATCTCGAATGATGAATGCCGAATGACGAATGCCCGGATACCTCAAATCCAGAATCCAAAATCGCCAGTCACAAATCCCTTGGACTGGACCGAATACGCGGTTGACAGCTCCGACTTTGTCAACGGCAACCCGGACATCGGTTGCTCGGACGGCAGAATCCGCATCGTGTTCGATTCAGGCCGCAAAGTCCGGGCCGATACTTACTGGTCCTGGTTCAACGGCACCAGCTTCATTACACCCGAATCCATTGCATGGCATGAGTACTACGACCTTTTCCCGGCCTGCGCTACTGATGCGACCGGCCGTTTCTGGGTAGTCTGGCAGAGCTTCCGTGATTATCCGGGCTATGAACATTTCCAGCTTTTGTCCTCGTACCACCACAACGGAAACTGGTCTTCGGTACGCCGGGTTGGACCGCTCGCCGGGTATCACGATGTTCAGGCCGCGCTCGGAGCCGGGACCGACGATAAAGTCTGGTGCGCATTTAAGTCATTCCGCAACGGTCAGGCCGACATCTGGGTTTCAAGTGCCCAGAACGGCGGGGACTGGGCAAGCCCGATAAGACTCACCGATGATTCCCTCGGCCAGATTTCGCCCTGCATTGCGGTTGACCAGGAGAACCATCCCTGGGTCTTCTGGTCTTCTTTGACCAATGGCAACTGGCATATCCAGGGCCGGCACCACGACGGCACCCACTGGCTTCCGCTCTTCGAGCTGGACACGCTCGGCAACAACAGTTGTCCCAGAACTGCGGTTGACAACCACAACCATATCTGGGTTGTCTGGCACAAGTGGACGAATAACCAGGCTGACATTTACTATGCCTATTGGAACGGCTCGAACTGGACCGAGCCGGCACCGATTACTGCCGACCCGGCCGATGACATCCTGGCCGACATCACAGGAACACCAGACGGAAACGTCTGGGCAACGTGGCAGTCGAAAAGAACCGATTATTGGGACATCTACTCATCTTTCTACGAAGACGGCTGGACAACACCCCAGCCAGTCACCGCTGACACGGCCAATGACTACGACCCGGTAATTGCGGCCGACACATCGGGTAATATCTGGATAGCCTGGGCATCTGACCGCCGCGATTTCTGGAACATCTACGCGGCCAAAACCAATCTCACCGGCATCACCAACCCCAATCCAAAATCTAAAATCCCCAATCTAAAATCTCCAATCACTATCATTCCCAATCCATTCTGCCGGCAGATTGCCTTTACCGGGTCCGGAAAGTTCCAGGTCAGAATCTACTCAGCAGACGGGCGCCAGGTAGCGCAACTGAATTCAAACAAAGGGAAAGCAACCTGGGTCCCACGCAACGTCAGGCATGGGCTTTACTTAGCCCGAATCGCCTCGCCCACAGAACAGTCGGTCAGGAAACTGGTCTATGTAAGATAGCCCCAGCCCCTTTGTCATTCCGAGGCCCTTCACTTCCTGTCATGCTGCTCTGCCGGAGGCAGGTGCCGTCGGACGGCTCACGTAGCGAAGCATCTCTCCCCCTGTCATGCTGAGCGTAGCGAAGCATCTCTCCTGGTCGTTCAGGGTAAACTCCGCCGAGGAATTTCTCTCCTTACCCGCTAGCGTGTGACCACAACCCGGGCCCGGACCAGACCTGCCGGCCCGCTGAGCCGGACGAAGTAAGTCCCGGAACGGACCGGCTCACCCTGGTCACTCCTGCCATCCCATTCTAAGGAACGGAACCCGGCATCAAGCCGGCCGGAAAACAGCCGTCTAATCCTGCGACCTGCGGCATCGTAAATCCAGCAGGTATAGTCGCCCGAAACCGGCACATCCAGAAGAAAGGAGTTCCAGGGTTCCAGTGCCGCCCACTTGTTCTGCGTCCTCGCAGGTGCCGTCCGACGGCTCAACCCTTGAACCCTTGACCCCTTGAACCCTTTTTGTGTCCCTCGACTCCAGGGCGCATCAAAGTAAACCCCTGAAGCATATTCAGGGTTGTAGTAGCTGAACAAAACCCCGGCCCATTGATGCGGCGAATTAGCCGGGCAAACCACCTTGGGTCCGGCACCCTCGAAAAACGCATTGGCACGCGGCTCGTTCATCTTGAGGACCGGGGACCAGTGCTCCGGGGCCAGAGCATTCGCGCAGCGCAAATGAACCACAGTCTTGTCCTTTGTCCCTTTGCCGCCTGTGTTGTAGCAGAGATGAACATAGCCGCTTGGTGAACCATAATAAGGCTGTAAGTCAGGAAACCACTCATCCAAGAACGGGTCCCCAAGGGTCCGGCCCGTGGTCCATCCCCACCCATCAGCACTGTGAGCATATCCCAAATCCAACCGCGTTGTGTCCCGCCGGGCAACCGTATAGAAAACCCAGATTCTGGAGTTCCACTCGGTGCCGGTATCAGCCTGGGCGACAACCGGGTCCCAGCACTTCTGTGTCGTGCCACTCACCAGACGATAACACCCCCAGCGCTGTGGCCTGCCGTAATACCGGTTGGACTCAGAATGAATCTCCCGACCGGTAGCTGCATACCGCCAGACACAGTGAATTGTAGCGCCGATTGAATAGGTCACGTCCGGGTCCCAGCAGTTCCACCAGGGCTGCGGGATTTCCCAGCTTTTGCCGAAATCGAGCGACCGGGTGAAACTGCCGGTCCGGCCGGTCCGCATCTCATTCGCATAGAAACAGTAAAGGTAATGGTGCGGGTCACGGTCAACAGTTACCGAAAAGTCGTTAACTGTGTCCGGCCCGACTGCGACCGGAAACGCTTGCCAGGAAAGACTGTCCGGCTTGATGCGCAACACCCACAAGTCGCCGGAGTTCAACGAAGTAAGGTAGAACACGTACACAGAGCATGAATCCCCTGCCCCATACACCAACTCAATCTGGGATACATCAACCCCGTGGCTGAACCAGAGAGTTTGTTCCCAGGTACGGCCGAAATCAGCCGACCTGTATACTCGCACCTTGGTATCCTTCCCAGCCGCTGCCACCCAGATATCACCGGCGCTGTCTGTTGTGGCACCAAAAGCATTGACCGGCCCGGTGTCCACCACAATATCCTCGCCCACAAAATCAGAGTCTGTTATGCCTGGGTCACCGAATCCAACCTCAGGCCCATCCGCAATCTGACATTCCCCGCCTGCTATCTGACCTGTGTCTATCTGTGTTAATCTGTGGTTGTACATCCTGCTCAACCGTATGTCGATTTCCTTTGCGGTCTCGTAATCACCGCGCACAAGGAGCACATCAAACTCCGCCTCAAGCTCGATTATCCCAGGCGAAGCGTTCATTTCGGCCGGTTCAGGCCCGGTCAGGGCCCAGCCGAAAAACGGAAGGAAAACAAGAACCAGTGCCAGTCTTAGAAACATCCAGCTAATTCAACCCGGTTGGCGGTAATTGTCAAGCCGCGGCCCTAACCCGGAAGCCGATATAGGGTTGGCCACGAAAGCACGAAACCCACGAAAGATGAACCGACCCACCCAGAACCGGCAAGGGTGACACCCTGCGCAGCGCAAGGGTGTCACCCTATCTCTTCCAGGCCGCACGGTTGCTGCTTCTCCGTTTCGTGTTCTTCGTGGCTTCGTGGTTCTATTCCGGTTCTCGGGCCTAACCCGGAAGCCGATATAGAGAATCCACCACCAAGCCTGCCCTGAGCAACGCCGAAGGGGCACCAACAGCACAAAGGGTCCGGTTGTGGAGTGCGGCGGCATGCCGCCGCTTTGTCCTGCCGGAAGCACGGCTTCCGGCTATGAAAGCGGAAGCTATACGTGGCTGCGTCACCGCCTGGACCTGTAAGGAGAACAAGATGCCGCGGATAAAGATAAAGCTGAACAGGATAGTTTACTTCCTCTTGGGCTGTTCTGCTATGCTAGGTGCTTTCCTGCTTGACATCCACCTGACCTTCCCGACCTCCGGCTCCGCAGTGCTCTAAAGAACCCGGCCCGCCACCCAGCCACTGACCAGCGTTTCTCCCTGATTCAACAACCGAGCAAGCGTCTTGCTGTCAGCGGAAGGCGGTTAGCGGATTGCGGTTGGACGTGGACCCGGAAATCTGAAATCACCAATCTGTAATCCGAAATCGAAGGGCGGGCAGCGGTTCACGGTCAATCAGTCACGTCTCCAGAATCGGCACCGAGTTAGGTATTGTGTCCCCTTAACTCCCGAACGGTGACAAGCTGGGGGTCAAACTCCAGACACGGAGGCAGGGGGTTGGGCAAAAAAGCCCAATAGCCCCGGTCCGTCTTCCTTACTCGCCCCGCAGGACTATTCAGGAACTTGGCATAATCCACGCCTGTCTTCTAGCCGCTATTAAAACACTGGTCAAGTGATTTTAATAAGCCGCGCCCCAGTTAAGATGGTCTTAATACGCGAGCGCGGCACAACATCGGACGTTAACATGTCTAACCCGTTGAATATTATAAACATATCTCTGGCACCTAAGACGCTCAGGACAATCTGCACCCAAATCGGCATCTCCAGGGGCGACCCCATCAAGGTCTACGGATAAATCCTGGTCGGACTGCGGTCGGCGGTACGCGGAAGGCGGTCAACGGTAGGCGGTTGACCCTCGTGCCGGAATCTGAAGTGCGTAAATGGTATTATGTCCCCGATCAATTCTATCTCCCCTTAACTCCAAATCCAGAACAAACTCGTGTATTCATTGTAGCTTTCATTGTAGCGTTCATCGTGTCCTGAAAGGTGTCGGCAAACCTGTCTTGCAGCGCTTCGGCAATGGCTTGAAGAATCGCCTGGCGCATCGCTTCCGTCATTCCATCAGTCATTCTTTCACTCAATCCTTGCGGCATGCCTTGGGGAAAACCTTGGTTTATCCCTTGAAGCATCGCTTCGGCAATAGCCACCCCCTAAACGGCCCGTCCCCAGTGCCCCCCACGGGAAATGAAGGTCTTCCGACAAATCGGGCGTTCTCGACCGTATAACTATGTGAAGGGGAGGGGCCGAGTGGTCAAGTGGCCGAGTGCCGGCCCGGACTGAAAGACCGCTGCCGCTGCCCCAAACGACCGGTAAGCTGCTAACTGCCGAAAGGAGAAAGATATAGGGGGAATTAGGGACAACCACCGTTTTCCGGCGGGGCCGTCATCGTTCTCCACGGTCAACTTCTACTCCAATTCGCCCGCGTGTCAAGCGGCGGCGTGCGGCCATCCGGCGCTTCCGCGAATGTCAAGATTCAAGACCTGACCCCCTGCTGCCCTAAGGCCTGTTATTTCAATGCTTTCTGGTGATTCAGCCGAAACTGGCGGC
>JAUWNN010000159.1 GCA_030612625.1 Caldifarciminota bacterium | reverse complement strand
ACCCCCATCGAGGCAAGCAGATGTTCGGTGTCTACCAGGTTCTTGTGACAGCCGTGAGCGATTACGGCAACCGTGGGATGCTCTCCCACCGGTTACACCTTCAGCATTTTCCCTGAGGCTTCGGCTACCAGGCTTCCAGATTCGTCCAGCAACATGCTTTCTGCCAGAAGCAGGCGGCCGTGTTCCTTCACGACCCTGCCAGTGCCGTGAACAGTCTGTCCGACCTTGAGCGGCTGGCGGAACCTTATTTTCAGGTCACCGGTGACCGCGCTATGGCCGCGGGCGGTGCAGGCCCATGCCATCAACTCGTCCAGAATGGTTGCGACGATTCCACCATGGATGATGTCTTGCCAGCCTTCATAGCGGTTGCCGGCGACAAAGTCCAGTTCTACGCCTTCCGGTGTTTCTCGGATGTCAAGGTGCATTCCGTGCCGGTTGTTCTTTCCACAGGCAAAGCAGTTCTCGGCCTTTCTCATTGCTGTTTCGGCTATTCGACTGTTGTGCCGGGTGGCGGGGTGAAGCGGAAGATTTCCCAGGGCAGGTCCGGATTCCACTGCTGATTGAGGAGTTCGAAATGGTAGGCATTGCCCCAGGCGTCGTCGAATGAAAAGGCAGCGATTGTCGTTGCGGTTGTATCCAGTTCCAGAACCAGGTCGGAAAGGGACATCAGCGAATCGGCTGTTGAGACTATGAGTTTGAGAGGGGCGGCTGTGTCTTCGACAATGGTCGCAGTTGCAGTGGTGTCGAGTATCGGTTCGAGAAAAGCCAGCAGAGGTATCGAGCTGCTCTCGGTCTGACGCACGGCCCGTTTCTCTTCCTCAAAGTAGAACCAGAGGACTGAGTCGTCACAGACGATAAGCTGCTGCTGGGGTGATGTGACTTCCAGCCGGTAGTGGTCGGGCAGCCGGATGGAGAATTTGCCGGAAAAGGACTGGCAGGTACCTTCAGTTTCCGAACATATCATCTCGGTGAAATCTCCGGTCAGGGATTTCAGTTCGAGGTAGCGTGACCGGAGGGCATGCCAGAGGGAATCCGAGTCAAGGCCGGAAGCGGGCAGGGTCAGGAGAAGCAACAGTTTTGGCAAGAACATAGTCTAGGATATTCGACAGGCAGGTAATGTCAAGAGAACGGGACGTTGCCCTATCCCTTCGGAGGCCGGTGTGCTCGTTTCTGGAATTCCAGGTTTTCTCCAGGAGGTGTTGACACCGGTTCTGGCAATAACATAATACCAGTCTTATGTCTCTGTATCTGGCCAAGGGCGGAAAGACCCTTTGAAGCGGGTCATGAAAGGCAGTTAAGGTATGGTTTCTCTGCCGATCAAGATGGGCTTGGCGGTTCGGCGGCTGGATGTCGAGTTGAGCAAGAGAGCGAAGGACTACCCCGCAGTGCTGCCGGTGACTCATCTGTCGGTTCTTCAGGGCTGGGAGTTCCCTTTGAAATGGGCCGGGGGTGTGCTCATCAGACACACGTCTGAGGAGTTCTCCGGACTAGGGCCGCTTGGCAAGCAACTCGATGTCAACAGGGCACACGCCGAGGCACGCCTGGCGCTTGCGCGGGCCGGGGAGCTGGGATTGAATGAAGACGAAGAGGAGTGGCTTTTTCAGCGCGCCCTGGGCATTCTGCCGAGTGACGAGGACCGGCGTTTTGTCGAGATAGCATCCTGTATTCTGCTTGAGCCCAACTACATGACCAGCAGTACTCAAAGGTACACCAGGGGCATCGCTGCTATCGAAGAAGCCCTTGGACAGGCCACTGCGCTTGGCTACGGATTCCTCTTGATGGCGGGTGTCCGGTCTGTTGCCGACCTTGTGAAGTATGGTATGCGCCTCCAACAGGTGTTCGACAACATTACCCGGCGTCATTTAATAGCCGGCAGGCTGGAGAGTGTGAAGAAAGGCATCAGGGGGCTTCCACACGGAGACCGGCGTAAGATGCTGGAGGCCATGCGCGAGCAGCTCTGGCAGGGGAGACAGGGCAAGGTCGGGCGTTATCTTCCTTTGACTCAGGTGATTGACGGGTATCTCAAACTGCGCAAGGGTGTAATCGGAGATGCGGTCGGAGCGGCTGTTCTTGATTCCATTATGGTGGGCAAGCTATCGTTTCCGGTGCGTCATTTCATTCGCGACCGACACTTCTATCTGGAGATTGGCGTTTCGATGAGGTTGGTGGAGTACTGGGACCCGCTTGACCCGCATGGCAGAGTTTCACTCGGCGCAGCAAGAAAAGTCAGGCTTTCTGACCTTCTTGTTGAGGGTTACCTTCGGATGGCCCAGGGCTATTCGGCTGTCAGTTCGTATGTTCACGGTGCAAGAGTGGCCCGTTGGGTGCTGGGGATGTATCCGGGGTCGGCAGAAGCGTATGAGGTCCTCGGACAGTGTCTTTCGGGTCAGCAGCGGCCGCGTGAGGCGATTGAGGTCTGTGACCGAGCTGTACATCTGAATCCAAAGCTGGTTGACGTCCATCTGGTCAAAGGAAACGCTTACGCCTTGTTGGACCGGTGGCCGGAGGCGATCGAGAGCTATAAGAAGGCAATCAGCCGGCGCACCGGTTATGCCGAAGCTTACAATAACCTGGGATTGGCGCTGGTCAGGAACGGCGAGCCGGACCGGGCACTGGGCGCTTATCGGGAGGCCGTCCGCATCCGGCCTGGCTATGTAGAAGCGCATTACAATACCGGTAACCTGCATCTGGAGCGTAAGGAATACGACCGAGCGATTGAGGCCTACCAGCGGGCTGTGCAACACAGCCCGAGATTCGCCGGTGCCTACTACAACCTGGGACAGGCCTATTACGGAAAAGGCGAGCTAAAGGCGGCGCTGGAGGCTTACCAGGCGGCGGCACGGGCGAATCCCAAGCATGCCGGGGCCTGGCACAATATGGGCATCGTTTACCGTGACCTGGGTGAGAAAGAAAGGGCGGTCGAGGCGATTGAGAAGGCGGTAGAACTCAACCCGATGCTCTTCAGATAGACCTTCCGGGTTCGTCAGGGCGTTTCCAGCAGTTGCCGGTTGTGGGTGTTGGCGGTGTTTACGCCGTCCACCACAGACCAGACGTGCATGGCCAAACCTATTACCAGAAACGTGCCCGCGGCCAAACCCTGGGCTCCGGGCTGCAAGCTCTGATTCTCCCGGATACCGATCGCAATTCCGTAGCTCAGATAGGACCCGGCCAGAAAGCCGATACCCTTGAGCCATTTGCCGCAGTAAGCCTGGCCGGTTCCGGAAAGTGCCAGTGAAAGCGCACCGGCCAGGAACGGGTCCTTGGGAAGCACTATTTCCCGATGGACGATGACCTTAGGACGGAAAAAGGGAACTTGGGCGACCGAGTCCTGAGATTCGGGCATCGGGAACCTGGGTTCAATCGCAGTGGGTGTGATGGGTTCAACTGATTCCTGGGAGGGCTTTTCGCCGGTCTGGGCCAGGACCAGGTTAAAGGCCACGAATAGCAGGAAAAACAGGTTCTTCATATAACTCCTTTCCAGAAGACCGGCCGCAGGGATAGTGCTATCTGATTGTACGGGATGCGGGGCGAACTCAGCGCGCGCCCCGCATCCGTTTTATTACCAGCGGAATGGGTAGATATCGCCGCCGACCACCAAAGAGCCGCGGCCGAAGTTGTCCCATGCAAAGGTGGCCACGAGCGCGCCGTTCTCGTCTTGTTCCCGAATTTCACCCGAGCCGGAATTATCCGGTCGAAAGTCTGCATGGATAAGGAACCGGGTATCGGTGTTCTTGGGGTCGAACAGATGGAACTCGAGGAACGAGTAGTTGTCGGACCAGTCGTCCGGGGTTTCATTGTGGTGGATGCCCATGACCATCTCGACCGATTGGCTGCCGTTGGTCCAGAACGCCGGGCCGCTCTGGATTCCGCCCGGACGGTTGACAGAGCCAAGGTTGAAATAACTGGAGTCACCCGAAGTGACATTCTTGACCGCCATCTCAGTCGCCCGGTCATTCTTCCATATGTGGACGTTGAGCCAGACGTTGTGCAGCACCTTCCAGTCGAGATACTCCTTCTGACCCCGGAATGAGACCACATCGTCGGTGGAATCGAACGGGGTATCAGAATCGTCGTAGAACAGCCAGCCGGTCGTCCGGACCCCGCGTTCAATTTCATCCACATAGGTTGAGTCAATCTTGTCGGTGCCAAACTGGTCATACCCGCCTCCGGGTTCGTAACAGTTGGTAGCTGTCCCGCGCAAAGTCTTCAGGATGGTCAGAGCATTGTCCGCCACCGCTTTGGTGTCGGGTTTGAATATGCTGTCGCAGCCGAACTGGCTCAGTACCAGGCCGGCGATAATGGTTGTAACGGCCAGGGTGCTTAGGTACTTCATATATCCTCCTGGTCAGGTATAACTGCACGGGATGTGCCAAGGCACAGGTGCAGTGGCCCGACCTTTCTGGTCGTGCACGTATCTGTTCTGCAGTCATGCAGTTAGCAGAGCCGGGGATAACAGCCCGAGGAGAGCGCAGGCTCGACATTCCCGTCGGACCGGACCGGGCTTGTGGCTGAGCCAACACAGGATGTGTCATTCTCGCAACGGCCTCAGGCATAAGGTTTCGGTTTATGGATGTCCAGTTGCTTGACACGCCGGGAGAGATTGCTGCGTTCGACATGGAGTTCGGCTGCGGTTCTGGTTATGTTCCAACCGAAGCGGGCAAGCTGGGTTTCCAGGAAGACCTTTTCCAGTTCATTGCGGGCCTGGCTCAAAGGGCGGGTGCGAGCAAACAGTCCTGTCTCAGATGTCCCAGGCTGAGTAGGACTTGTGAGGGCTGGGACCGGTAAGTCATATCCCGGGGTGAGGATTGCGGCCCGCTCAACCAGGTTTTTGAGTTCTCTGACATTACCTGGGAAGGTCTGTTGTCCCAGGTAACTCAGTGCATCTGAGGTGAACCGCTTTGAGGAGACACCATTCTCCTGACAGTAGCTGTCAAGGAAGTAGCGGGCGAGCACAGGGATGTCTTCAGGCCGTTCTCTCAAAGCCGGGATGTGGATATTGAAGACGTTCAGGCGGTGATACAGGTCTTCCCTGAAGTTCCCCTTTCTTATTTCTTCAACGAGGTTCTTGTTGGTGGCAGCAACCATCCTGATGTCTGTTTTCAGGGGATGGCTTGAGCCCAGTCGCTCGAACTCGCCGGTTTCCAAAACCCGCAGGAGCTTGGCCTGGAGTCGTGGTTCCATGTCCCCGATTTCGTCGAGCAGGACAGTGCCGGTGTCGGCCAGCTCAAACTTGCCCGGCTTGCGACTGATTGCGCCGGTGAACGCCCCTTTCTCATGACCGAACAGTTCACTTTCCAGCAGGTCCTTTGGAATTGCGGCACAGTTAATCTTGATGAATGGCCGGTCAAGGCGTGAAGACAAATGGTGCAGCCAGTAGGCTACCAGTTCCTTGCCAGTGCCGGTCTCGCCGGTAACGAGCACGCGGGCGTTAGTAGGAGCCACTTGCCTGATTTGCTCCAGCAGCGCCTTGGTTTGCTGTGAGTCGCCGACGATCCGATAGCGTTCCTCTTCGGCAGCCTGCCGCGTGTTCTTGTCCAGAGCCAGGTTTCGACGTTCCAGAGCCCGGGAAACGGTCAGGAGCACCCTTTTGAGGGAAAGCGGCTTCTCCAGGAAGTCGTAGGCACCGGCACGGATGGCTTCAACTGTCCGGTCGATGGTGGCATGGCCTGATATCATCACGACCTCAATGTCAGGATGCTTCGATTTTACTTTCTTGAGCAGCTCGAGACCTGATATGTCGGGAAGCATTACGTCAAGCAGGACAAGGGCGGGTGACTCGGACTCAACCAGTTGCAATGCCGATTCGCCCCGACTCGCGGTTATCACTTCGTAACGCTCTTCACTGAGAATCTGTGCCAGGGTGGCGGTTATGTTAGCTTCGTCGTCAACTATCAGTAGTTTCGCCTTCACTTTTTGCTCCCTTGGGAAGTATTACCGTTATTCTGGTGCCCTTTTCCGGAGTGTCAAATTCTACGATGCCGCCGTGCTCGGCAACAATGTTGCGGACTACAGCCAGACCGAGACCGGTTCCCTTGGTCTTGGTAGTATAGTAAGGGTCAAACACCCGGGTGCGGATTTCCGCAGGGATACCAGGGCCATTGTCTGCGAACGTGATGCGGCATTTCTCGTTTTCCAGGCTGGTGGCTATGGTGATTCTTCCGCCTTCTTGCGATTTCCGTCCGGATAGGGCCTCAATACTGTTCTTGATGATGTTGCTGAATACCCGCCGCATCAGGTCCGGGTCCAGTTCCCATTCCGCGGTCGCAGGGTCAAGCTCTGTTTCGAAGCGAATCTCCGGAACCGTTACAGAGTACTGAGCCGCGACGTCAGATACCAGTTGGTTGAGCTTGACCGGTCTGGACCTGGGCGCGGGCAAGCGGGCGAATTCAGAGAACTCGCGGACGATTCGGTCGAGTGCCTCGATTTCCTGCAGGATGGTCCGGGTGCTCGTTTCGATTACCTGGGGCAGGTCCGGGCTTTGCTGCTGAGACTTGAGCTGCAGCCTTTCGATAGACAGCCGAATCGGGGTCAGTGGGTTGCGTACTTCGTGGCCGAGGATTCGGGCGACGTCTTGCCACGCTGCAAGCCGTTCGGTTCTGCGCAGATTCTCCTGGAGTCGGCGCAACCGCTCTGTCATGGTGTTGAACGCCTCTGTTACCACGCCGATTTCGCTGTGCGGCTTGGCGCTGACTTTGACCGTCAGGTCGCCGCGGCCGGCCCGGTTGATTGCGCTGGTGAGTTCCTTTAGGGGACGAGTGATGCGCATCAGCACGATTGAGCTTATACCGAGGGAGAGAAGGAACACTATCAAGCCGAAAATGAGGCCGGCAATCGCGATTCGCTGTTCTATCAGACCTCTGAGAGCTTTGAGCTGGTGGTAGGCGCGAAAGCCCTGCAAAGCCTCGGCCTTTTGGGCCGGGTCCCGGGCTGAGGCAACACCGATTTCAATAGTCCGTTCCACAGCTCGGTTCTCCCAGACATCCAGGGCTGAGCGGGTGAGAAAAAGAAGCGAAGCTGAGAAGACCCCGGTTGACACCAGGGATACGATTGCAACAGTGATGATCAGGCGCTGGCGGAGGCTCATGGTTCTGTTACTTTTATCCACGGAGTTACCGCTCTTGGATAGCGGTAGTTCCAGAACACGTTCAGGTCCAGTTCTCGGTTGTCCATCGCCTCCAACCGGATGGTGTTCAGGGCCGCTTCGATGCGACAGGAGTATTCGCGGCCTGGTGGTAGAGCGAGGTTGGCAAGGAGTGGTACATCTATTCTTGCCAGGAGTTCCTTTGCCTGACGACGCGTCGCTACGGTGACAAGCGAGTCGGACCGGCCGGTGAGTTCGGAGCGGTAGACTGCATACTGCCGGTCA
>JAUWNN010000152.1 GCA_030612625.1 Caldifarciminota bacterium | reverse complement strand
GCTTCGCCCAAGCATGACAGCAGCCGCGTTACGGTCCGACCGGAGCCGAGACGTCGAACACCTGGGTCCGAATCGCCTCAAACACACTCTGGCTCAGGCCCCGCGACACACTCGTCAATCAAGGTAGCCACCTTCACTTCTGGCTTCTAACCGGGTTAGAGACCGGAATAGCCCAAAACATAACGCTGCCGATAACGCGCTGACGAAACGAGGGTTACAGCGTTGTTCCTGCAAATGCCCACCGTCCGGGGGGCAGTGGGCCCCACCCTCCCCTTCGATATGGCCTTCGCCACGGTTACCGACTCGGGCATCCAGGCCGGTATCGTCATGTTCCTCTTGATGACATCCGTCACGAAGTCCGACACGGTGTTCGTCACGACCTTCGCTCTGACTTCGGACGCGGTCGTCGTGCTCTGGCTCAACATGACATCCGGCATGAGCACCGGAAAGAAGCTAAGGCTGAGAACGGTCATGGCCTTCGCCCCGATGCCCGACATGACACCCATGAACCTGCTCATCACCTTCACCGTCACGGCCCTCGACAAGACCGCCGCTACGACGACCCACCTCTACCCTTGACTCGCAACGGCCACGGCAGCCACAACAGGCTCCGAACCGCCGCCCGACCCGTCTTGATTTTCACCGGCCCGGCCACTATGCTGACGGGCAATGGACAGCGAGATTCTCTCCGGCGGTCTCACCCACAAGCGGGCGAAGAAGATTGAGAAGAAAGATGGACATCAGAAGTCAGATGCGTAGGGGTTAAGCAATGTTCCCCTAAACCCCGCATAAAACACGAAACATAGGCCACTTTCAGCATTGCTGGTATTTCATCCTTTGGTGAATATCCTATTATGCTGAGTCATACTTTTTTCTTGACTGGCTATTCCTGGATTGTTATAATTTCATCGTTTGATGAATACCTATATGGAATGAAAGTATGTTGAGTGAAGCTGAGATAATACCTGAACTCAGCCGGCAGATTCAAGAGGCCATCCGTCTGGTACGCTCGTTGACGGTCGTCAGCGTCGAAACTGAAGTTTCAATCGGAGAAGCGTCTACGGGGCGCGCCATGATGGCTGACTTGGTTGTCAGGGTTGAGAACCGGCGTGGACAAAGGACCAGTCTTATTGTCGAGGCGAAGTCAGTCGGCCAGCCGAGCACGGTACGGATGGCGGCGAGCCAGCTCTGGGCCATGATTAGAAGGAAACAAGACGCCTACGGGATTGTCGGAATTCCCTTTGCCTCTACTGAGTCTCGGCGCGTTTGCCTTGAAATGGATGTCGGTCTGATTGACCTTGCCGGAAACTGCCTGTTACGGTTTGACGACGTATATATAAGTGTTGAAGGCAAAAAGAATCCGCATCCTGCCACCAGACCGTTGCGGAAGCCTTTCGCCCGGAAGTCCACGCGAGCCGTAAGGACTCTGCTCTGCAACCCGGGGCGGAAGTGGACTGCGGTTGAGCTGGCCAGCACCGCAGGGATCAGTACCGGACTTTCGTACAACCTGCTGAAGCGTCTTCTGGAACTCGAACTCATCGAGGCTTCCGGGCTTGAGCGGGGAAGGACGTTCTTTCTGTCGCGACCCGAAAGACTTCTCAGGGAATGGGCACAGAACTACAGCTACCGCAAGAACAACGAAAGGAACTACTACTCGCCCGATGATGTGTATGCCAACGAGTCGAACCTGGTCCGATTCTGCGACGAGAAGCAAATCAGATATGCCTTCACTTTGACTTCGGGTGCTGCAAAGGTAGCGACTGCTTTACGGTACAACCGGGCCTATGCCTACGTTGAGCGGGATTGGGATAAGATTGCGCAGGCACTTGGATGGAAAGAGGTTCGGTCCGGACCCAATGTGACACTCCTGGAACCTTATGACGACGGCGTGTTCTCTGGTCTGCAGAAGATTGATGGCATGAAGGTAGTATGTGCTCCTCAGTTGTATATTGACCTTCAGAGCTACAAAGGGCGGGGTGAAGAAGCGGCCGAGGCTGTGCTGGAGCAGGTTCTGAGAAAGCAATGGCAACGAAAGTAGACTATCCTGCCGACAGAACCGGACTTTGTCTGTCTGTATTACTGGAAGTAATGACTATCCTGGGTGAATACAGAAATAGCATTGTTGTCGTTGGCGGGTGGGTTCCGTATTTCCTTCTGCCCGAGAAGAAATCCGAGCACGTCGGTAGCACAGATGTCGACTTGGCTCTGGATTTCACGAGCATCACGGATGACACATACAGCACAATTCTTGAGTCTCTGAAAAAGCGTAGCTACCGGCAAGTGGAGCAACATCCATACAGGTTTATTCGCACGGTCGAGGACACATCTGGTAGGCAGGTTGAAATAGGAATTGACTTGCTGGCAGGCGAATACGGCGGCACAGGCAGGTCGCATCGGTCCCAGCGAGTGCAGGATACCCACGCTCGCAAAGCCCGAGGCTGCGATCTCGTCTTTGATAGAGCATGTTCGGTCAAAATCGGTGGGTACATGCCCAGCGGAGCCAAGAACGAACTCACAGTGAAGATTGCGAGCGTCGTGCCGTTTCTTGTAATGAAGGGAAATGCTCTCTGGGAGCGGCTGAAGGAGAAAGATGCTTACGACATCTACTTCATGATTTCCAACTACCCTGGAGGCATGGGTTCACTCGCGGATGAATTCAGACCGTTCGAATCAAACAAGCTGGCTCTGGAGGGACTGGGCAAGGGTAGGGCCAAGTTCTCGGGTGTTGATGCGTTTGGTCCTACCGCGGTGGCTGACTTTCTTGAGGAGGCAGACCCTGATGAGCGTGAGCGTATTCGCAGAGACGTCTATGAGAAAGTCAACGTCCTGCTCGATATGCTCGGTATCAACCCATTTGAGGAACGGAGATGAAAACAAGCAGACGAAGTCGGAAGTGTAGGGATTGAGTAATGTGTCCCCGAAACTCCCGCAGTGACTGCAGTAACGTGGACTTCTACCACGATAGAGCAACGGAGTCCAACCTCGCAGAGCTGGTGCAACAGGATTGCAGAGCGACCCTCGTGGCTCTTGAAAGAACCCCAAAGGAGTCTGCCAGGACTCGCTTAGCAGCCAAACTCAGGTATGACATCACTCCAGAGATTGCACAGGCCAAACTCGCTACGTACCTATTAAGTGACAACGATCTGGCCCGGCGAATTGTCTGGGCACTGGGCGAAACGCACAACGCGAAGGCAACGGGGCTATTAACGTCTCTCGTCCGAGCAGAGGACGAGCACATCGCTGGAGTCGCCGTGACAGCTCTCCTGAAGGTGAATCCGACTAAACTCCAAGAACTCATTCCCCTTGGGCGCTCACCAACAGGCCATGAAATGCAACGGAGACTGGAGGATGTCAAATCGGAACTACGCAAGAGAGGAACGTTCCGGTGCGAAGTGACGTTCGCTAGTCCCGATAACAGAGAAACCGTAGACGCCGACTTAAAACGGTCTCTACTGACTGAGCTGACCGCAGATAACCCTCCGACTCTGGAGGTGGTGGAAATGCGCGTCCCGGCTGCTGCAGGCGACCTTGCAGGAATCTGGCCGAGGTTCTTCATCTCCCTTCTGGGAGGTCTCTCGGCAGCAGCCCTTTGGAGCCTTGGGAGAAGCGTGTTCTCAGCTCTGCGGAAACTCCGACAACACAATGCACGTCCTGTCATCAACTGGCGGACAGCCGTATTACTAGCCAGGGGCCAGCTGGAGCGCGAAGTTGCGGTCAACTGCAAGGTGGTTCGTGCTATACGGCTGGGCCCAACCCTCTACCTCGACGCGTATGATGTGTATGACGCCCATTTCCTTGTGGAGTTCCAGGACAATAAGAGAAGCTACACAATTGTTCTGTCAACAGACGGCCAAGTCACGGGTTTCTACAAACACACCATTCCTAAGCACACCGCCCTCGGGAAGGAGCAGCAGTAGCCCTCTGTGTGACCAGACTGTGAAAGGAGGCAACGCACAGGAATCAAATAGGGACACTTCCCGTTTTCGGTCCGCCATTCTGATTTCTGACCGCCGGGTTGTGGTAGGAGCAAAAGCGGACTGACAGACAGGCCATCCGTTGCCCGCTTGACACAGTAGCGTGCTCCTATATCTTCTGTCCGACATGAGCAGGGTAGACTACGAAATTAACCTCAACCGCCGCTTCTGCGAGTACGTCTCGCCGAAACCACTTGAGGAAATGAAAGCTGATATCAGGAAGATGGAGAAGGAAATCGTGGAGATGATGGGTGACTTCACCGAAACCGGAGGGGGATAGGGCATGGACGAGATACTTGGCAAGGCAAAGACAGTGCGGGAGCTCCTCAGCGGCACAAAGTACTCAATTGACTACTACCAGAGAGAGTATAAGTGGGGCGCGAAACAGGTTGCCGAACTGATTCGCGATCTGACATCAAAGTTTCTCGAGGACTACGAACGCGGACATAGCCGTGAACAGGTTGAACAGTACGGACACTATTTCCTCGGCTCCATCATCATCAGCCGCAAGAACAACATGAACTACATCATCGACGGCCAGCAGCGGTTGACTTCTCTTACACTACTCCTGATCTATCTACAGAATCTCCAACAGGGCGGCGAGGGCCAAGTCAATGTAGAAGAGCTAATATTCTCCGAGAAGTACGCAAGGAAGAGCTTTAACATAGACGTCGAAGAACGAACGGCGTGTATGGAGGCGCTGTTCGAGCAGAGGTCGTTTGACGACACGGAACAGACGGAATCGGTTAGGAACACCCAGGAACGGTATAGGGACATCGAGGAGCAGTTTCCGGAGGAACTGAAGAGCGAGGCACTGCCCTACTTCGTCGACTGGTTGATCGAAAATGTTCATCTCGTCGTGATAACCGCGTTCTCGGACAACGATGCTTATACGATCTTCGAGACGATGAACGATCGCGGCCTATCACTGTCGCCTGTCGACATGCTTAAGGGATACCTACTTGCTAATATAGAGGGCAGTGACCGCAGGACCGAGGCGAACAATCTGTGGAAGAAGCGCGTGTCACAGCTCGCCGATTGGGACAAGGGCGAAGACGCTAATCTCTTTAAGAACTGGCTGCGCAGCCAGTACGCGCAGAGCATCCGCGAGCGCAAGGCAGGCGCACAACCTGAAGACTTCGATCGCATCGGCACCGAATTTCACCGCTGGGTTAGAGACAACCACGAGGCAATCGGCGTCACAGACAGCGAGGGATATTTCGCCTTCATCATGCGCGAATTCAAGTTCTACTCACATCAGTACCTTCGGCTGCTGGACGCATCTTGGAAGCTCACCGGGGGACTTGAGCATGTGTATTATAATACCCAACTTGGCTTCACGCTCCAACATCTCCTTCTGCTTGCGCCGTTGAAGCCGGATGACTCCGACGATGTGGTTGACACCAAAATCAGAATAGTCGCTCGGTTCCTAGACATCCTGTTGACCCGTCGTCTCTGGAACTTCCGGAGGATTGGTTACACAACCATGCAGTATGCGATGTACCTCGTGATGAAGGACATCCGTGGCAAACCCCCAAAAGAACTCGCCGCCACCCTGCGCAGGCGGCTCGATGACCAGGAAGAGACCTTTGATACAGACTATCCCTACTACCTGCACCAGCAGAATCGCCGGTACATTCACCATCTGCTTGCTCGCATCACTGACTACATCGAACGAGGCTCGGGCGCGCCGGGACGATACGAGGAGTATGTCACAAAGTCAGGCAAGAACCGGTACGAAGTCGAGCACATCTGGTCCGACCATCCGGAATGGCACGAAGACGAGTTCAATCACCCCCACGAGTTCAGCGAATACCGCAATCGAATCGGCGGTCTGCTCCTGCTTCCCAAGAGCTTCAACGCAAGCTACGGAGACCTGCCCTACGAGGACAAGCTGGAGCACTACTACTCCCAGAACATCCTGGCGCAGACCCTGTACCCGAAGTGCTATTCACACAGCCCCGGGTTCCTGAGGTTCAAGGAGCTGTCCGGACTCCCGTTCCAGGCACACAAGGAGTTCAAGAAGGCGGACCTCGACGCACGCCAGAAGCTCTACCGGGAAATCGCCAAGAAGATATGGAATCCAGAGTTGGTCGATGAGGAGGTAGTAAGATGAACTACGATATCGAGTGGTTCGAAGGCGGATACCATCTGTTCGACGGGCACACTCACTTCGAACCAAGTCCCATGCCTTGTGCGCAGTGTGGTAGGGTAACACAGCACATCACTATCTACACGGTCCTCATAAACCGACTCGAGGAAGCGACTGATGAGATGACCAATGAGACCTATCAGGTTGTGAGGTGCCAAGGTTGCCAGTCGTTGTCTTTCAAGCGCACGTTGTTCTCATCGGTGGATTGCGAAGATGACCCCGAAACCGGGAAACCGATACTCAAGGAGTGGTTTTACCCGGCGCGGTTGCCGGGAGTCCACGAGATCGAAGGTACGTTGGACCTTCCAGGGGGTGTTCGACGGGTCTATCGTGAAACGCTCGCAGCCCTCATCAATGATCAGCCTGTCCTCGCTGGCGT
Organism: Caldifarciminota bacterium; assembly: GCA_030612625.1. GTDB lineage: Bacteria > Hydrothermota > Tepidihabitantia > Tepidihabitantales > Tepidihabitantaceae > UBA3079. The sequence goes on along the minus strand of JAUWNN010000152.1, from coordinate 1,168 downwards.
AGGCCTCAAGGCTCTAATCGAAGCGGTCTGCAAGGAACAGGACGCCGAAGGAAGACGCCTCGACGAGAAGATTGATGCTCTCGAGACTGGGAGTATCTTAACCAAGAAGCAGGCCGAGGTGCTGCACGGAACGCGGATACTGGGGAACAGGGCGGCACACGAAGTGACGGCCCATTCCGTCGACGAACTGAAGGCCGCGTTGAGCGTGGTAGAGCATTTACTGAACGAGGTTTACATCCTCCACAAGAAGGGCGGGCGTCTGCCAAGGCGGAAGCCGAAGGATAAAGACGGGTGATAGCCTCGCGGTGGATGAGAGAAACAGTGACGCTAACCCTTTTCCGCCCGCCCTTGACATGACCCCGAATCAAATAGAATCAAATAGGAATCAAATAGGGACACTTCCCATTTTCGGTCCGCTGTTCTGATTTCCGGCTGCCGGGTTGTGGTAGGAGCAAGAGCGGACTAACTGATGGGTTGTCCGCTGCCCGTCCGCTTGACACATTGGAATTAAGGGGACACAATACCTAACTCAATGCCGATGCCGGAGATGTGACTGATTGACCGGCTGCGGGGTGACTACAAGGCGGCTCAACGAACAGATGAAACGCAACCGTCGCCCTTGCGGGCGACGGGCGATCTCTTTCTACACATAGTAGATGAGTCTGATGCCGGAATAGCAAATTCCAGAGCTTTGTTATGCTCCGGAAATGACCGCCCCGGCTACCCTTGCGGGAGAGCCCCATGGGCACTTGTCACCGGGAAACCCACGGATGTTACCCACAATACCGCGAACCGCCGACCGCTATCCAAAAGGATGAAGGCGGAGGGCTGAAGGATGAAATGAGCAGGATGTGGAGCAGAGAGCGAACCAGCGGCGTTGACCCCTGGCTGCAATCTCGCAGCCTGGAAGCATCGCGGTAGGGAAACCGCTCCCACAACCTACCACTGACCGCATTCCGCTTGTCTCCGGGCGGAAGATTGCCACGTCGGGCGTCGAACGCCCTCCTCGCAATGACAGCCGGGTCTGCGGGTTTGCCTCTTGCACTTTGGCGCTTGACCTATGCCTTCTCCTCATCTGTGTCCATCTGTGTTTACCTGTGGTTCACTTTTCCCTTGGCGTTCTTGGCGGTTGACTTCCGTTTCGTGTATTTCGTGATTTCGTGGCTAA